>NZ_JBTMMT010000011.1:0-138282 GCF_055517075.1 Micromonospora sp. DSM 43699 | reverse complement strand
ACCCACCCCACGCCTTCGGCCTCGAAGTCCGCGACACCGCCACCACCCCACCCGAAGACATCGTCATCCACGACACCACCATCACCGACCCCGCCTACGCCTTCGCCCTCACCCGACTCCCCGGACCCCACCTCCGCAACACCCCCATCGGCGTCTTCCGACAAACCAACCGCCCCACCTACGACAACCTCGTCCAACAACAGATCACCACCGCCAAAGCCACCACCACCCACACCCCCGAACAACAACTCACCGACCTCCTCCACACCGGCGACACCTGGACGATCCGACCGCTGGCCGACGCATGATCGAGCAACTCGCGCCACCCGGAGCGGTCGCCGTCGAGGCGTTCGACGACACCGACACCGAGCCGCTGCACCCCGAGGAGGCCGCCCTGGTGGCCCGCGCCGTGGAGAAGCGGCGGCGGGAGTTCACCACCGCCCGCACCTGTGCCCGCCGCGCCCTGCGCGCCCTCGGCGAGCCATCCACGCCGATTCTCACCGGGGAACGCGGCGCGCCCGTCTGGCCCACCGGCGTGGTCGGCAGCCTCACCCACTGCGACGGTTACCGGGCTGCCGTGGTCGCCCGCCGGGACGACGTCCGGACCATCGGCATCGACGCCGAACCCGACGCACCGCTGCCCGACGGCGTCCTCGACGCGATCGCCCTGACCGACGAGCGGGCCATGGTGCACCGGCTGACCGCCGACACCCCCGGCCCGCACTGGGACCGGCTGCTGTTCAGCGCCAAGGAGGCCCTCTACAAGGCGTGGTTCCCGGTCACCGGCGTCTTCCTCGGCTTCGACGAGGCCCGGATCACCCTTCATCCGACCGCCCGCACCTTCACCGCCCGCGTCCTCGTCCCCGGTCGCGTTCGGGACTTCGAGGGCCGCTACCTGCACGACGCCGGCCTGGCCCTGGCCGTCGTCGCCGTACCGAACTGAGCCGCACCACGGGCACGGCAACCGGACCACCGAACGAGGGGACCAGACGATGAGCGCCGGCATCTACGCGGTAAGCGACCTGCACGTGGCGTACCCGGAGAACCGGAAGATCGTGGAGAGCCTGCGGCCCCACGCAGCCGGCGACTGGCTGATCGTCGCCGGTGACGTCGCCGAACTCTTCGCCGACGTGACCTGGGCGCTGAAGCTGCTCAGCGAACGGTTCGGCAAGGTCATCTGGGCACCCGGAAACCACGAACTGTGGACCCACTCCCAGGACCCCGTCCTGCTGCGCGGCGAGGCCCGCTACCAGGCCATCGTGCGGCAGTGCCGGAACCTGGGCGTGAGCACCCCCGAGGACGAGTACCCGTTGTGGACCGGGGCCGGCGGCCCGCTGCTGGTGGCCCCGCTGTTCGTCGGCTACGACTACTCGTTCCGCGAGCCGGGCGTCACCAGCAAGGAGCAGTCGCTGGCCCGCGCCCACGCCTCCGGGGTGGTCTGCGCCGACGAGGTCTTCCTGCACCCCGACCCGTACCCGAGCCGGGACGCCTGGTGCCGGGCCCGGGTGGCGCTGACCGAGGCCCGGCTCGCCGACTGCGACCCGGCCGTGCCGAAGGTCCTGGTCAACCACTACCCGCTGGTCCGGACGCCCACCGACATCCTGCGCTATCCCGAGTTCGCCCAGTGGTGCGGCACCGAGCTCACCGCCGACTGGCACCGCCGCTTCCACGCCAGCACGGTGATCTACGGCCACCTGCACATCCCCCGGGTCACCTGGCACGACGGGGTGCGGTTCGAGGAGGTCTCCGTCGGCTACCCCCGGGAGTGGCGGCACCGGGCCCGCACCGATTCGTGGCTGCGGCGGGTGCTGCCCGCACCCGCCCAGGTCTGACCGCTCAGCCCTCGACGAGGCGCTTCTTCTGCACCTTGCCCAGCGCGTTGCGGGGCAGGGCGTCGACCAACCGGACCTCACGGGGCCGTTTGTGCACCGACAGTTGCCGGGCGACGAAGTCCACCAGTTCCGCCCCGGTCACCCCGTCGGCGACCACGTACGCGGTGACCTGCTGGCCCAGATCCGGGTGCGGCAGGCCCACCACCGCCGCCTCGCGTACCGCCGGGTGGGTCAGCAGCGCCTCCTCCACCTCACCGGCCCCGATCCGGTAACCACCGCTCTTGATCAGGTCGGTGCTCGCCCGGCCGACGATCCGGTGCCACCCGTCCGGGCCGACGGTGGCGACGTCGCCGGTCCGGAACCAGCCGTCGGCGCTGCGGCTCGCCGCGTCGGCGTCCGGCCGGTTCAGGTAGCCGTCGAACAGGGTCGGGCCGGCGACCAGCAACTCGCCCATCGCCGTACCGTCGGCCGGCAGGTCCCGGCCCTGCTCGTCGACGATCCGGGTGCGGACCCCGGGAAGGGGGACCCCGACGGCACCCGGCCGGCGCGGGCCGTCCGCACGGGCACTCACCGTGATCAGGGTCTCCGTCATGCCGTACCGCTCGACCACCCGGTGCCCGGTCAGCGCCGCGAGGCCGTCGAAGACCGACGTGGGCAGCGCCGCGCTGCCCGACACCAGCAGCCGCGCCGACCGCAACGCCCGCGCGGCAGCCGGCGTCGCACCGATCCGCGACCAGATGGTGGGTACGCCGAAGTACAGTGTCCCGCCGGCTGCGGCGTACCGCTGCGGCTGCGGCCGGCCGACGTGGTGCAGTCGGCTGCCGACCCGCAGTGGACCGAGCACCCCGAGCACCAGCCCGTGTACGTGGAACAGCGGCAGCCCGTGCACCAGCAGGTCGTCGGGGGTCCACCCCCAGGCGTCGGCCAGCCCGTCCAGGCAGGTGGCGATCGCCGCCCGGGAGAGCAACGCCCCCTTCGGGGCCCCGGTGGTCCCACTGGTGTAGAGGATCAGCGCGGTCCGCTCCGGTGCGGGTTCCGGATGCGTGGTCGCCGACGTGCGGCGCAGATCGACCGGGACCACCGGCAGCCCGTCCCTGCCCGACGCGGTGGACCCGCCCGACGCCGCGTCCGCCGGGGCGAGCAGGGCCTGTGCGGCCGAGTCGCGGAGGATGTGCTCCCGCTCCCGGGGCCCCGCGTCCGGCGGCACCGGCACCACCGCCGTACCGGCCAGCAGCGCACCCACCACGGCGACGACGGTCTCCGTCGTGGGTGTGGTCTCGATCGCGACCCGGTCCAGGCCGTGCAGGTCGTCGGCGACCGCGGCGGCCAGCCCCTGCAGCCCGGACCGGGACAGCGACCGGTCACCCACCCGGACCAGGTCCGGGCGGTCGTCCATCGACGATGACATCGCGGCCAGCAGCGACACGATCCACGCCCTTCCGGTCGATCGGCGGGGCGCGGCGCGGCCCCCGTGCCGACGCTAGTGTGGCGAGCGGCCCGTCACCACCCCCCACCTCCGGGGTAGCCGCGCGGCCACCCCGCTGCCGAGCGCCGTCGACGGTCAGGGGTCGGTTAAGGGTGCCGGTACGACCTCCGCACCGCCTACCCTCGACCGAGACGGATCCATCGCCGGTCGACGGGGAAGGTGGCATCGACGTCATGACCTCCGCGCAACCATCAGCCGCGCCGCCGCACCTCGTCGTCACCGACGCGTCCGATGCCATCGCGTTCTACACCCACGTGTTCGGTGCGGTTCCGCAGCGGCAGGAGTGCCTTCCCGACGGACGGGTGCTCACCGCCGACCTCGTCGTCGACGGCCACCGGTTCACCGTCAGCGAGTGGGCCGACCCCGCCGCGGCGACGCCCCGACTGCCGGTGCTCACCGTGGAGTCCGCCGACCCCGACGCGGTGCTGCGCCGCGCCGTCGCGGTGGGTGCCCGGGTCGGTACCGCCAACGGCGTTCCCCACGAGGTGCTGCTGCGCGATCCGTACGGTCGGGGTTGGGCCATCGCCCGACCCGAACCGTCCGCCTGAGCCGGGTACCGCACCGCACGTCGTGCAGGGTCGTGCCGGGGGGCACCGACCACGCCATCACCCCGGAACGCGGTTTGGCGAGGTCCGTCAGCGGTATCTGGATCCGGTACGTCCGCGAGAAGGAGGAACCGGTGAACGTCGACGATCTGCTGACCGAAGCCTACGGGCGGCTGCCCGACCTGGTCCGTGCGGCGGTGGACGGGCTCAGCCCCGACGAGCTGTGCCGGGCGCCCGGCCCGGGTGCCAACCCGGTCGGCTGGCTGGTCTGGCATCTCACCCGGATCCAGGACCAACAGGTCGCCGAGCTGCTCGGGGTCGACCAGGTCTGGGGCACCGGCGGCACGGCGGCCCGGTTCGGGCTTCCCGCCGACCCCGCCGACACCGGTTTCGGCCACACCCCGGAACAGGTCGCCGCGGTACGCCCGGAGAGCGCGGAGGCGCTCGTCGGCTACCACCGGGCGGTGGCGGAGCGTACCCGCGGGTTCCTGACCGGGCTGCGACCGGCGGACCTGGACCGGATCGTCGACGAGAACTGGGATCCGCCGGTGACCCTCGGTGCCCGGCTGGTCAGCATCCTCTCCGACGATCTCCAACACGTCGGCCAGGCCGCCTACCTGCGGGGTCTGCTCCGGCCCTGACCGGGATCTCACCCGCTCCGGGTGACCCGACCTCACCCCGCCGGGCGGCATCCTGGCCGGGTAGGGAACGGCCGGTGGGGGGAGAAGACGTGGGTACGTCGATGGCGGGGTTCCTGGACCGGTGGGTTTCGGGCCGGCGGTCGGACCTGCCGGAGACCACCTCGGGCACCCTGCGCCTGGATGCCGCCGAGGGCGGACAGACCGCCCACTGGCGGCTCACCATCCACGACCAGCGGGTCGAGGTCAGCCGGTCCGCCGAGGACGCCGAGTTGGTCGTCCGTGCCGACCGGGAGGTGTTCGACCGGTTGGCGTCCGGCCGGACCCACCTCGCCACCGCACTGCTGCGCAACGACCTGTCGGTGCAGGGCAACATGCGGTTGCTGATGACGCTCCGACGGATCTTCCCCGGCCCGCCCGACGCCCGGCACCCCCGGGAGCGGGACGGCCGCCGGTGAGGGAGGAACGGGTCCACGTCGTCGCCGGCAACGCCTTCGCGGTCAGCGACGCCCACGGCGACATGGAGGTGGACCCGAGGACGCCGGTGGGGCTCTTCTCCTTCGACACCCGGTTCATCTCCCGCTGGGTGCTCACCATCGACGGGCAGCGGCTGCACGCCCTGTCCCGCGACGACATGACCTACTTCGAGACCCGCTTCTTCCTGGTCCCCGGCAGGGCGAGTCACTACGTCGACGCTGACGTGTCGGTGATCCGGCACCGCTCCATCGACGACAGCTTCACCGAGCAGCTCACCGTGCTGAACCACTCCGCCGTACCCGCCGAGTTCGTCGTCCGGATGGAGGTCGGTGCCGACTTCGCCGACACCTCGGAGATCGGCAGCCCGGTGCCCCGGCGGATCACCAGGGCCGCCCACCCGCCCCACGGGGTGCTACGGCTGCGCTACGAACGGGAGCGGTTCGCCCGGGAGGCGACCGTGTCCAGCACCGCCCCGGCCGACGTCGACGAGGGTGGCTTCACCTACCGGATCACCGTGCCCGGGCACGGAAAGTGGATCACCGACCTGCACGTGGGCATGACCATCCGGGGTGATGGCGGCCACGACCTGCGGAAGAGCCTGGAGTCACATCGGCTGCGGGTCCGCCACGACATGCGGCACGACCTGCGTGACTGGCTGGACCGGGCGCCCCAGTTGGTGACCGAGCAGGAGCGGCTGCCGGCGGTGTACGAGCAGGCGCTGACCGACCTGGCCGCGCTGCGGTACGTCCCGCTGGCGTACACCGGGCGGGTGCCGGTGGGCGGTCTGCCCTGGGCGATGGCGCTGTACGGCCGGGACGCGCTGATCACCTGTCTGCAGACCCTGCCGTTCACCCCCGAACTCACCCCGAGCACGCTGCGCATGCTGGCCCTGCTCCAGGGCGGCCGCCTCGACGACCAGCACGAGGAGGAACCCGGGAAGATCGTCGGTGAGTTGCGGTACGGCGAGTCGGCCGCCTTCGAGGAGCAACCGACCGGGCTCTACTACGGCGCCGCCGACACCACCCCGCTCTTCGTGATCCTGCTCGACGAGTACGAGCGCTGGTCCGGCGACGCGGCGCTGGTCCGGCAACTGCGCCACCCGGCCCGGATGGCGCTGGACTGGATCGACGAGTACGGCGACCTCACCGGCGACGGCTACCTGCGTTACCAGCGGCGCAACCCCCGCAACGGGTTGGTCAACCAGGGCTGGCGGAACTCGCCGGATGCGATCGTGGACGCCGCCGGCCGTCCGCCCGCCGGGCCGAGGGCCACCTGCGAGCTCCAGGGCTACGCCTACGACGCGAAGGTCCGCGGGGCCCGCCTGGCCCGGGAGTTCTGGGCCGACCCGGAGTACGCCGATCAACTGGAACGCGAGGCCGCCGCCCTGAAGGAACGCTTCAACCGGGACTTCTGGCTGCCCCGACGGGAGTACTACGCGCTGGCCCTGGAGCCGGACGGCACGCCGGTGGAGGCGTTGACGTCCAACCTGGGGCACCTGCTGTGGAGCGGGATCGTCCCCGAGGAGCGGTCCGCCGCCGTCGCCGCCCAGCTGCTCGGGCCGCACCTCTTCTCCGGGTGGGGGGTGCGCACCTTCGCCGACGGGCAGTTGGCGTACAACCCGGTGGGTGCGCACCTGGGCGCGGTGTGGCCGTCGGACAACTCGCTGATCGCCGCCGGGTTGCGGCGCTACCACCACGACGAGGAGGCGGCCCGGGTCGCGGCCGGCATCCTGGCGGTGGCGGAGCTGGTCGGCGGATCGGTGCCGGAGGTGATCGCCGGCTATCCACGGACGTCCACCAGGTACCCGGTGCAGTTGCCGATGGCCGGCCGGCCACAGTCGTGGTCCGCCGGGGCCGTGGTGATGCTGCTCGGCACCATCCTCGGGTTGCGGCCCTGCGCCGACAACCTGCTGGTGAATCCGGCGCTGCCCGACGGATTCGGCCGGATCGAGCTGCTGGACGTCCCCGGGCGGTGGGGGCATGCCGACGCGTACGGTCGGGACCGTTCGGCCGCCCACCGGGGCCACCGCCCCCGGCTGCGCTGACGGTGAGACCGGCCGGGTGGCGGGGCCGGAGCGCGATGCGCCCGATCCCGGGCACGGCACCCGGATCCCGGCCGGCACGCTGATCACGACGGCTCGGCGGGGAGCGCACCGCCGGGCAGGGACGGGGACCCGTCGGCCGGGGCGCGAGGTGTGGACGATGTCGCCCGGAGGAGGCCGGCCCGAGCTGCCCGGAACGCCGACATCGCGGCCGGCTCCCCGCGCAGTTCGGCCGGGTGCGGTGCGGCGCGGACCGCCGCCAGGAGTGCCCCGAGGTCGTCCGCCGGCCCGGCGACCGGCCCGCTGAGCAGCCGCTCGGCGGTCTCCGGGTCCAGGGGATGTCGGGTCATCTCGTGTTCCTCAGCGCCACCCCCGGGTGGGGCGTCACGCCGGCACGGGTGCCGGTGGCCCCGATCACACCAGGCCCGGGTGGTAACGGCGAAAAGTCCGTCGGCATCCCTACAGTAAGTGACGGTCCGGTTCGTTTCGGTGTCAGACTCCGCTGGACACGCTGCATCGAGGGAGGCTGACACCATGCCAGGACGCGACACGCACAGTGACGAGCGTTTTGATCAGGTCGGCGACGAGATGTCCGCCGCCGTCACCCGGGCGGCGTCGGTGCTGGAGGAGGAGCTGTCCGCCGGCATCGCCAGCGCCCGCCGCCTCCAGGAGAAGCTCACCGCCGACCGGCGGGTCGACCCGGCCGCCTTCGACGAGGTGTCCGGCCGGGTCCGCAAGGACACCCACTCGCTCATCGACATGGTGGTCGCCCAACTGCCGGCCGACGGTGAGCGCGGCGAGCTGACCCGCCGCTACGCCGCCGACGCGCACGACGTGCTGGACAGCCTGATCGACCTGGCCCGGCTCGCCCCGGAACTGGCCAACGGGCTGATCGAGCGGGTGTCCCAGCAGGGCCACCCGACGGCCTCCGGTGCGGGCCCGGCACGCGTCCGGCGGCCTGCCGGGGCTCCGCCGGCCGGTGGCGAGCCCGGCCCGGTGTCCTGAGCCGATGACTTCCCCCGGCCTCGACGACCAGGTCGAGGAGGTGCTGGACCGCTACCGGACCCGCACCATGGCGACCCTGCTGGCCCACCTGCCCACCGGTGGCCCCCGCTACCTCTACGACCTGGTCGCCGACTATCCGCGCCGCGCCGGCAAGGGGCTCCGGGCGGCGCTCTGCCTGGCCGCCTGCCGGCTCGCCGGGGACGGCACCGAGGTCGACGAGGCGGCGGTCAACGTGGCCACCACCGTCGAGTTGTTCCACAACGCCTTCCTCATCCACGACGACATCCAGGACGGCAGTGAACAGCGGCGTGGCGCACCCACCCTGCCCGCCCAGTACGGCGTCGGGGTGGCCCTCAACGTCGGCAACATGACCAACCTGCTCGCCCTGGACCGGCTGCTGGCCAACCGGGACGGCCTCGGCTCCGGCGCCGCCTGGCAACTGGTCGAGGAGAGCCGGCTGATGCTGCGCCACTCGCTGGAGGGCCAGGCGATCGAGATCGGTTGGATCCGGGACAACGCCTGCGACCTCACCCCCGACGACTACTACCGGATGTGTCTGAAGAAGACCTCCTGGTACACCTGCATCTATCCCTGCCGCACCGGCATCCTGGCGGCCGGCGACGGTCGGCTGCGTCGGGACCGGCTGGACCGCTACGGCTGGTATCTCGGCGCGGCCTTCCAGATCACCGACGACGTGTTGAACCTGGTGGGGGAGTACGCGGCCTACGGCAAGGAGATCGCCGGTGACCTGTGGGAGGGCAAGCGCACCCTGATCCTCATCGACTTCCTGGGGCGGTGCACCACCGGGGAACGGGAGCGGACGGTCGCCTTCCTGGGCACCCCACGCGCCGACCGCACCGCCACCGAGGTGCGCTGGCTGCACCGCCGGCTGATGGCGTACGACAGCGTGGAGGTGGCCCGCCGCTGCGCCCGCGAGCTGGCCGACGCGGCGTCGGCCGAGGCACAGGCAGCGCTCGGCGACCGGGCCGGCACCGAGGACGGCCGGTTCCTGCTCGGACTGACCCGCTACGTCGTCGACCGCCCCCGTTGACCGGCCGGGTCAGCCCATCGTCTTCGCGCCGTCGATCGACTCGCGGATGATGTCGGCGTGCCCGGCGTGCTGGGCGGTCTCCGCGATCACGTGCAGCAGCGTCCGTCGCACCGACCAGCTCGCGCCCGGCGTGAACCAGGGCGCCTCCGGCAGCGGATGGCTCACGTCCAGGTCGAGGGTGGCGATCAGTTCGTCGGTGTGGGCGGCGGTCTCGGCGTAGCCGTCGAGCAGACCGGCCAGGGTGTCGTCGTCGGACATCCGGAACAGACCGGCCCAGTCGACCGGCACGCTCTCCATCGCCCCGGCCCCGCCGACCATGAACCGCGCCCACCGCTGCTCCACCGCGGTCACGTGCTTGACCAGGCCGCCCAGGCACAGCTCGCTGACGGTGCTGCGGGTAGCCGCCTGCGCGTCGGTCAACCCGCGCACGGTGTGTCGTAGAAAGCCGCGGTGCAGGCCGATGGTCTGCGCCAGGTCGGCCCGTTCGCCGGTGAGCACCCGTTCCGAAGTGGTCATCCCCGCCTGCCTCCGTGGTCGATGTCGTCGAAGGCCACGCTAGGGCCACCCCCCGACAATCCGGTGGGCCACACCCGACGCCAGCGGTTGCCGATCCGGCGGCCGGGCGGTGGACTGGACCACATGGGAGTGATCAGGGTGGGTACCTCGTCCTGGGCGGATCAGACACTGCTGCGCGCCGGCTGGTATCCCCGGTCGGCACGCACCCCCGCCCAGCGGCTCGGCTGGTACGCCGGGCAGTTCGGACTGGTCGAGGTGGACACCTCGTACTACGCCGTCCCGGTGCCGGAGACCACAAGCGGATGGGCGGCGGCCACCCCGCCGGGTTTCACCTTCGACGTCAAGGCGTTCAGCCTCTTCACCGGCCACCCGACCCCGGTGCAGGTGCTGCCGAGGGACCTGCGACCGGCCACCGGGCCGTCCCGGATCCGCCGCCGGGACCTGCCCGAGGCGTCGTACGACGAGCTGTGGAGCCGGTTCCGGGCGGCGCTGGAGCCGCTCGCGGCGGCCGACCGGCTCGGCGCGGTGTTGTTGCAGTTCCCGCCGTGGGTGGTGCGCAGCGCCGGCGCCCGGCGGCGGATCGAGGAGTTGGCCGACCGGTGCCGGCCGTGGCGGGTCGCGGTGGAACTGCGCCACGGGTCCTGGTTCGACGGGGTGGCGGCGGCCGAGACGGTGACCTTCCTGCGCGACCGCGACCTCAGTCTGGTCTGCGTCGACATGCCGCAGGGCCACCCCTCCTCGGTGCCGCCGATCATGGTCGGTACGGCCGAGCCGGTGCTGGTCCGGATGCACGGTCACAGCGCGCACTGGGCGGACGGCAGCAAGGAGGACCGGTTCCGGTACGCCTACGCCGACGACGAACTGCGCCGGTGGGCCGACCTGCTGGCAGACCTGGCCGACCGGTCCGGGGAGCTGCACGTGCTGTTCAACAACTGCTGCGCGGGGCAGGCCCAGCGGGACGCCGCCCGGCTGGCGGAACTGCTCGGGGTGGTGTCCACGACGACGGCGGCCGGCCACTGACCCGGGTTCACCGCCCCACGGTGGCGCACCCCGGGTCACCGACCCGGTGAGGCACCCGCTCCGCTCGCCGACCTGCCGGTGCGGGGCGCGCCGTCGACGGCGCGACGGCAGGTCCCGCACCGGCCGGTCCCGGCCCGACGGTCAGCCGGCCATCGCCATCCGCCGACGGGCCCCCGTGGCGGCCAGCCGGCCCATCGTCGCCGGGGCGCCCATCAACCCACCGGCACGCCCGAGCATCCCCCGGAACACCTGGCCGGGCTTCTGCTGCTCGCCCATGTACGCCGTGACCACCACCAGGGCCCCGGTCAACGCCGGGATGGTCCACTGGAGGACCCGCATCTGCCGCTGCCGGTGCGCCACCTCGGTGGGCGTCTGGTAGTTGGGCTCGGTGGTCCCCGAGACCGGCGTGTTGCCGGCGTTCTGCAACTTCATGCCGACCAACCGGCTGTAGCCGGTCGCCGCGAGCGCGCCGACGGTCAGCGCCGTCTTCACCGCGCTCATCCGACCCACCCCGGACTGGGCCATCATCCGGGGGCTCTCGGTGGCCAGTTCGCCCACCGCGCCGGCCAGGTGCGCGCCGATCGCGGCCGCGTTGACCGGGGTCCACCGGGCCCAGCCGGCCGAGGCCACCGGGAGCCGTTGGGTCGAGTCGCTGATCCGTGCCGCCGCTCCGTTGACGCCCAGCGCTCCCATCAGGGAGCCACCGAACCAGGCCGCCAGGCCCAGATCGTGCATCGAGCGCAGTGCGGTGTGTCGTTCGGACATCTGATCCCCCTCCACCGTGTTCGGGCGCAGCGGCATACCCGTCCCGGCGGCGGCTACGCGCCCGACTTCCGGGCGACCCACCGGCAGAGCCGCCCGACGTGCTCCCGGCGGGGACCAGCGGCGGGGTGGCCCCGGCCGTCCGGTGCAGGTCAGCGGCGGGGCAGGCCCGCCGCGAAGTCGGCCACCCGGCGGGTCAACGGCAGCCCGGCCCGGACCCACCGGAAGTGGTCCAGCGGGGCGCCCGCCTCGGTCGCCGTGTACCGGTGACGGGTGACCGGCGCGGCGGTGAGCTTGGCGCAGAGGTGGTCGACGGTCGGGTGCGGGGTGTACTGGTCGTCGTCGACGCTTACCGCAAGCACCGGGACGGTCAACCGGCCCACCGCCGCCTCGCTGTCCACCCCGTCCAGGGTGGGGAAGCGGCCGGTCCGCGCGGTGCGCGCCCAGTCCCGGATCACCCCGCGCGCCTGCCGGCCGCCGAACCCCCAACCCGGCCAGACCCCGAGCGCACCGGCGACCGCCGCGATCCCCTGGGTGTACGGCAGGACGCCGTACCCGCGTAGGCCCGGATAGCTGCGCCAGTACGGGACACCGACGGCGAGCAGGGCGAGCCCGTCGACCCGGTCGACACCGTGCAGGGCCAGGTGCAGCAGGGCCGCCTGCCCGCCGAGGGAGTGCCCCAGCAGCAGCGTCGGGCGGCCGTCCAGCCGGGGCTTCAGCGCGTCGAGGACCGCGCCGACGTCGGCGGCCAGTTCCCGGTAGCCGTACCGGCAGGCACGTGACGGCGGGGGAGTGCTCTCGCCGGTGCCGCGCAGGTCGGCGACGATCACCGCCAGGCCGGCGTCGCGTAGCGCGGTGGCGAACGGCCGGTAGTACCGGGCCCGGACCCCCATCGCCGGCCAGATCACCACCACCGGAGCGTCGGGCGCCCCGTCGGGTTCCGGGTAGACCTGGATGCCGAGCCGGGCCCGGTCGACGTCGACGAACTCCTGCGTGTACTCCGTGTCCCCGCTCACCGCCCTATCCTACCGGCCGGTAATAACGGGTCCACCGTCAGGCGGCTGCCGGGGCGACCTGACCGACACCGCTCACCGAGGAGTAGACGGCGGGAAGCTGCTCGGCCCAGTGTCGCCAGGAGTAACAGACCCGGATCCGGTCCAGCGCCGCCGTGGCGTACGTGAACCGGCGTACCCGGTCGGCCGTCGGCCGGGACGAGGGTGAACGAGACGACGTCGGTGCCCTCCGGGGTCACCTCGACGACTCGCCAGTCGCGCCACACCGCGCCGTCCCCGGCAACCCCCGCGATGATGTACAGGCGGGACTCCCGGGCGACGAGTTCGCAGGCCATCAACCAGTACACCTCGCTCAGGCGGCGGCGACCTGCGGGGTGACCGCCGGGCCGAGCACCTCGCCGACGGCGGCCATCAGGTGCCGACACCCACAAGGGGGTACTGGCCGGCGGTGATGCCGAGCGAGGCGTGCTTGTGCGCGATCCGGCCGGTGATCTGGTCGGCGTGCGCCCGGACCACGGGCAGGGTGGCGGTGACGACGGCGGCTGACGACTCCGAGAGCACGGCTCCTCCTCCTGTTGGCTACAGAGGACACCTAAACAGGAATCTCAAAGTCCGCTTAAGGGCCGAAAGTCCCGCGTCCGGGGTCGCGGCGGTCCCGGCCGTCCGCCACTGTCCGCCGCCGACTGCCCTGGCTAGGGTCGGGTGGTGAAGCTCAACCGGTCGACGGACATGGCCCTGCGGATCGCCATGCTCGTCGCTCCCGCGTCGGCCCGGACCACCGTCGACGAGTTGGCCGACCGGCTCGACCTGCCGCGCAGCCACGTGGCCAAGGTGGTGCAGCGGTTGCAGCGGATCGGGGTGCTGGTCACCGTCCGGGGCCGCTCCGGCGGGGTGGCCTTCGCCGAGGGGGCCGAGCGGATCACCGTCGGGCGGGTGGTGCGCGCCTTCGAGGGGGAGGGGGAGGTGGTCTCCTGCGAGGAGTCCGGCTGTGCGCTGCGCGCCGGCTGCCGCCTGCGGGTCCAGCTCCGCCGCGCCCAGGCGGCCTTCCTCGCCGTCCTCGACGAGGTGCCGCTGGACGACCTGGTCGACGACCCGACGGCCGCCGTGCTGCTCACCCTGGCCCCACCCGCTGCGGCGACGGGAGCGACGGCGACCTGAGACGGTCCGGCCGGTGGGGGCGACCACCCGGGTCACCCCCACCGGCCGTCGGTTCAGCTGACCCGGACGGTGCCGTCCGTCGACCGGACGCAGGCGACCGTACGGGCGGCGGTAGCCGCCGCCCCGGTCAGGCACCGGCCGAGCACCTGGTGCCCGGCCGCGCTCGGGTGCCAGGACTCCTGGCAGGTCTGGAAGTACGTCCCGCAGGTGTTCGCGATCCGCTGGATGTCCAGCTTGTCGTAGCCGGAGAGGCTGGTGACGAAGACCCCAGAGGTGCCGTCCTGGAGCCGGATCGGGGTGGCCAGCGCGTTACCGGGACTGCCCGCCGACTCGCAGAGCCGGGCGCCGTCGAAGGCCCGCTGCACGTTGAGGTAGACCAGGTCGGCGGCCGGGAACTCGGCGGACAGCGTGCTGCGTACCGAGTTGACCAGGGTGCCCAGGCCCTGCGAGAAGCGCTGGCCGGGGGCGAGGCTGGCCCGGTGGATCGGGCAGCCGGCGGCGTACCGCTCGGCACCCAGGTCGCGGAACTTGTCCCGGGTGTCGTCCCGGCTGTCCTCCTCCCAGTAGGTCGAGGCCAGCTCCGGCGGCAACGGGTTGGTGTAGTCCTGGAAGACGATCCGGTGCTGGCCGTCGGCGTCGATCTGGTCGAGCGTGGTCAGGATCTGCCGGACCGCCGCCGTGGTCTCCGCGGTGGCCGCGCTGACCTGGGCGGCGGTGGCCAGGTCGGCGTCCGAGCAGGGCTCCTGCTCCACCGGCCCGCCCAGGTACGCCCAGAACTCCCACCACCCGGTCCAGGCGTCGGCGATGAACCGGTTCGCGCACTTCTCGGCGACGCTGCCGAAGGTGAAGGAGCTGTTGTTCGAGCCGAGGCCGACCAGCACCAGGTCGATGTCGTGGGTCTGCCCGACCGCGCGGAGCTGGTCGAGCTGGGCGGCGACCTGCCGGCCCTTGGCCCGGCTGGCCGAGGCGTTGGCGATGTCGTAGGGCTGGCCACCGGAGCAGGCGAGGTTGAACCGGGCGGCGATGCCCGGCAGGTCCGCCTTGAACAGTGAGGCGTTCGGTGATCGGTGGCAGAAGTAGGCGTTGTTGTTCGGCGCCGACCAGCCCGGGAAGGGCTGGGCCGTCCCGTTGAGGTCGGTCACCGGCGCGTACGCCCCGGCGCCCTCGCCGCTGATGAAGCTGTCCCCGAGGGCGACCGCGGCGGTGGGCAGCGCGGCGGCGGCCGGTGCGGGTGGGCCGACGGCGACCGGCAGGGCGGCCGTGGCGACGGTGAGGATCGCCGCAAGGGCGGTCCGGCGGAACCTGGACATGACGTCCCCCATCTGTCCATGGAAATGTGAAAGATCCTTCACGGCCGGATCAGATCACCTGGCGAGATGGGCGTCAATGCCTCTTAACACGATCGTCGAATGACGGAAATGGTGTTCTCCGGCGTGGCGTGGCCCCGACCGGGGAAGGCCCCGGCTCCCGGCGGCGTTGCCCCCGCAGGACGCGCAACCGCGGTCCGACGTGGGGCTGCACGTCGCTGTCGGGGCGTACGGCTACGCTCGCTGCGGCACGCCGCGCGTGGAGATCGAGGCGGTGAGCGGCACCACACCGCCGAGACCGGGGAGTACGACCAGTTGACCGCACAGCCTGAGACCCTCTACGGGGCAGACGACCTCACCCACCTGGAGGGCCTGGACGCCGTCCGCAAGCGTCCCGGCATGTACATCGGCTCCACCGACAGTCGTGGCGTGGGTCACCTCGTCAACGAGATCCTCGACAACTCCACCGACGAGGGTGTCGCCGGTCACGCCGGCACGGTCGAGGTGATCCTGCACGCCGACGGCTCGGTGCAGGTCGACGACGACGGCCGGGGCATCCCCACCGACGTGCACGCCAAGTCCGGCATTTCCGGGGTCGAGCTGGTGCTCACCCGGCTGCACGCCGGCGGCAAGTTCGGCGGCTCCGGCTACAAGACCTCTGGCGGTCTGCACGGCGTGGGCGCCTCCGCGGTCAACGCGCTGTCCCGCCGGTTCGACGTGACAGTCCGGCGTGCCGGCAAGGTGCACACGATGTCGTTCC
The DNA here is from genome assembly GCF_055517075.1 of Micromonospora sp. DSM 43699. NCBI lineage: Bacteria > Bacillati > Actinomycetota > Actinomycetes > Micromonosporales > Micromonosporaceae > Micromonospora > Micromonospora sp. DSM 43699. Next base: position 122,671 of record NZ_JBTMMT010000011.1, on the reverse strand, counting down.
GGCACGGCGTGCCCGGTGTCTTCGCCGGCGACGGGCCGGACGCCCCCTTCACCCCCGGCCCCGGCCTGCAGGTGGTCGGGACGATGAAGCGGGGGCAGCGCACCGGCACCTCGATCCGCTACTGGCACGACGCCCGCTACTTCGAGACCGGCGCGCGGCTGGACGTCGACGCCGTCCGGATGAAACTGCGCAACACCGCCTTCCTGGTCCCCGGGGTCGACTACCGGCTGCGCGACGAGACCGCCGAGGAGCCGGTCGAGGAGCGGTTCCACTTCCCCAACGGGCTCACCGACATGGTCGAGTTCCTGGCCCCGGCCGGTGACCGGCCGGTCTCCGGCACCCTGCTGGTCACCGGCGAGGGGACGTACCGGGAGAACGCCGCCGACGCCAACGGCGTGATGCAGTCCAACGTGCAGCGCCGGGCCGAGGTCGAGATCGCCTTCCGCTGGGGCACCGGCTACGAGCGCACCGTGGAGTGCTTCACCAACACCATCCGCAACGCGCACGGCGGCACCCACCGCAAGGGCTTCGAGCGGGCGCTGACCCGGGCCCTGGCCGACGCCGTCCGCAACACCCGGGGCCTGCTCAAGCCCAAGGAGGACCCGCCCACCCTGGACGACGTCCTGGAGGGGATGACGGCGGTGCTGCACGTCCGCATCCCCGAGCCGCAGTTCACCTCGCAGACCAAGGACGAGCTCTCCACCGCCGGCATCACCAAGGTCCTGCAGACCCTGGTCGAACAGCACGTCAAGGCGTGGCTGGAGGACAAGCGCAGCAAGGCCGAGGCGCGCACGGTGCTCCAGAAGATCGTCGACGCGGCCCGGGTGCGGCTGACCCAGAAGCAGCAGAAGGACGCCGCCCGGCGCAAGACCGCCCTGGAGGGCGCGTCGATGCCGGCCAAGTTGGTCGACTGCCGTGCCACCGGGGTGGACCGCAGCGAGCTGTTCATCGTGGAGGGGGACAGCGCCCTGGGGTGTTTTACCGGCGACACCATGGTCGCGCTCGCCTCCGGCGAGGCCCGATCCTTCGCCGACCTGGCAGCGGACTGGCAGCGCGGGGTGACCCATTTCGGCTACACCACCAACAAGGCGGGGCGCGTGGTGGTCGCTCCGCTGGTGGAGCCACGCCTCACCAAGAGCGCTGCCGGGCTCGTCCGGGTGAACCTCGACAACGGCGCGTCGGTCCGCTGCACACCGGATCACCTTTTCCGGCTGCGCGACGGTTCCTACCGACGGGCCGATGCCCTGACCCCCGGTGACTCACTGATGCCCCTGTACCGGAGCATCTCCAGTAAGGCCGAGGGGCACAAGCTGCACGGGTACGAGCGGATCTGGATGAACGACCGGGAGGAGTGGGTCTACACCCACTACCTCGCGGACGCCTGGAATCTTCGTCACGGTCGCGACAGCGCCACCAACGGCAACGTCCGTCACCACATCGACATCGACAAGCGCAACAACGATCCGCGGAACATCCAACGGATGACCTGGGCCGATCACTCGGCACTCCACGCCGCGATGATGGGCGAACACGTCCACGCGGGCTGGCGGGAGTGGTTTGCCAACGGCGGCCGGGAGTTCAAGTCGGCCATGCTCAGCGCGCAGTGGCGCGATCCCGCATTCCGTGAGGCGTGCCTCGCCCGGCTGTTCGCGCTCAACGAGTCACCCGCATTCCGGGCCAAGCTGAACAAGGGCTTTCAGGACTGGTACGACGCGCTCGGTGACGAGGAAAAGGCCGCTTATGCCGACCGGATGCGGGACCGGCAGGCCCAGTACTGGTCACAGCCCGAGCACCGCGAGGCCGCTGCGGAGCGCGTCCGGAACTATTTCGCGGACCCTGCTCGTCGTTCCGAACGGCGGGCGCGTTCGGTGCGGCAGTGGGACAACCCGGAGTTGCGTGCCTGGCGTTCACGGAAGACCGTCGAACAACTCAGCGATCCCGCCGAGCGGGAACGCCAGCGCAACGCGGTGCGGACCTGGCACGAGGAGAATCCTGAATTCGGGGCCCGACACTCACGGTTGATGAAGCAGCGACTGGCAGACCCGGGCACCGGTCACCTTGCCAAGGCGCAAGCCGGTCGGGCGGCCTACGTGGCCAACGTGCCCAGGGCAGAGCGGGTTGGACGCCAACAGGAGGGCAGGCGGCGGGCCGCGCTCAAGCGGCTCACTCCGCTGCTGGTGCTGCCGGATGCGGAACTGGCGGCGGCGTACGAGGCTGAGCGGCTGAGTTCCGCACGCACGGGACTCCGGTTCGATCGGCTCCTGGCGCTCTACGGCGGCGATTACGCCCGCCTCCGGGAGGCGGTCAATCTGGTGAATCACCATGTCGTGTCCGTCGAGCCGCTTGACGAGACAGCAGACGTCTACGACCTGACGGTCGAGGGCTACCACAACTTCGCCCTCGAAGCCGGCGTCTTCGTCCACAACAGTGCGCGGGTCGCTCGTACCTCGGAATATCAGGCGCTTCTCCCGATTCGCGGCAAGATCCTCAACGTGCAGAAGGCCAACCTCCAGCAGGTGCTGGACAACGCCGAGTGCGCGGCGATCGTTCAGGTGCTCGGGGCCGGTTCGGGGCGTACCTTCGACCTGTCCTCGCTGCGCTACGGCCGGGTGCTGATCATGGCGGACGCCGACGTGGACGGCGCGCACATCCGGACCCTGCTGATCACCCTCTTCGCCAGGTACATGCGACCGCTGATCGAGGCCGGCCGGCTCTACGCCGCGATGCCGCCGCTGCACAAGATCACCACGAAGGGGCGCAGCCCGCAGACCACCTACACCTACACCCAGGCCGAGATGGAGGCGACTGTCCGCAAGCTGGAGAAGGCCGGCAGGCAGATCGTCACCCCGATCCCGCGCTTCAAGGGCCTCGGTGAGATGGACGCCGACGAGCTGTGGGACACCACCATGAACCCGGCCACCCGGGCGGTCCGCCGGATCACCCTCGACGACGTCGACGCCGCCGAGCGCATCCTCGAACTGCTGATGGGCGAGAAGGTCGAACCGCGCCGCAACTGGCTGATCGACTCCTCCGACCGGGTCGACCGCGACGCGATCGACGCATGACGAGCACCGTGGCCGCCGCACACCCGGAAGAGAGCTGAACGATGGCACGCCGTAAGGACGACCGCGCCAAGGTGGACCTGTCCGCCTTCGACCAGGCCGGCGCGCGGGTCTTCGACAACCCGCTGGTCACCGAGGTCTCCGACTCCTACCTGGAGTACGCCTTCTCGGTCATCCACTCCCGCGCCCTGCCCGACGCCCGCGACGGTTTGAAGCCGGTGCACCGCCGCATCCTGTGGTCGATGCACGAGCAGGGCCACCGCCCCGACCGGGGGCACGTGAAGTCGGCCCGGATCGTCGGCGACGTGATGGGGAAGTACCACCCCCACGGCGACACCGCGATCTACGACGCGATGGTCCGGCTCGCCCAGGACTTCTCGCTGAACACGCCACTCATCGATGGGCATGGAAATTTTGGTAGCCCAGACGATGGCCCGGCCGCGGCGCGTTATACCGAGGCCCGGCTCTCCCGGGAGGCGATGCTGCTGGTCGGGGAGTTGGGCGAGGACACCGTCGACGTCGAGCCCAACTACGACGGCTCGCTGACCCAGCCGACCGTGCTGCCCGCCGCCTTCCCCAACCTGCTGGTCAACGGGGCGTCCGGGATCGCGGTCGGGATGGCGACCAACATGATCCCGCACAACCTCGGTGAGGTGGTCTCCGCCGCCCGCTGGCTGATCAACCACCCGGACGCCGACCTCGACAAGCTGATGGAGTACGTTCCCGGCCCCGACCTGCCCACCGGCGGCCTGCTGCTGGGCCTGGACGAGGTGCGCCGGGCGTACGAGACCGGGCGTGGCGTGGTGCGGATGCGCGGCCGGGTGGAGATCGGCCCGCTGGAGGGCAGCCGGGGCCGGCAGGCGATCACCGTGGTCGAACTGCCCTACGGCGTCGGCGCGGAGAAGGTCATCGCGGCGATCACCAACGAGGTCAACAAGACCAAGCGGCTCACCGGCATCGCCGACGTCAAGGACCTCACCGACCGGGAGAGCGGCACCCGGCTGGTCGTCGAGTGCAAGGTCGGGGTCAACCCGCAGGCGTTGCTGGCCGACCTCTACCGGCTCACCCCGCTGGAGCAGTCCTTCGGCATCAACAACCTGGTGCTCGTCGACGGCCAGCCGCGCACCCTCGGGCTGAAGACGCTGCTGGAGGTCTTCCTGGCCCACCGCTACGAGGTGGTGACCCGGCGCAGCGCGTACCGTCGGCGCAAGCGGGAGGAGCGGCTGCACCTGGTCGACGGCCTGCTGATCGCCCTGCTCGACATCGACCGGGTGGTCAAGCTGATCCGGGCCAGCGAGGACGCCCAGGCCGCCAAGGACGGCCTGATGCAGAAGTTCCGGCTCTCCGAGATCCAGGCGACGTACATCCTGGACACCCCGCTGCGCCGGTTGACGAAGTACGACCGGATCGAGCTGGAGGCCGAGCAGGAGAAGCTGCGCGGGGAGATCGCCGCGCTGTCCACGATCCTGGACGACCCGAAGGTGCTGCGGAAGGTCGTCTCCGACGAGTTGGCCGCGGTGGTGAAGCAGTTCGCCGCGCCGCGTCGCACCACCCTGGTCGACGGGGACCTCAAGGAGGTGCTCGCCGCGTCCGCACCGGCCGGCCCGCTGGAGGTGGCCGACGACCCGTGCCAGGTGATCCTCTCGGCGACCGGGCTGGTCGCCCGGACCGCGGCCGAGTCGGAGGAGGCGTCGGAGGGGCGTCGCCGCAACGGCCGGGTCAAACACGACACGGTACGCGCGGTCGCGCACAGCACCGCCCGGGGCCGGGTGCTCCTGGTCACCAGCGCCGGCCGGGCCTTCAAGGTCGACGTGCTGCCGCTGCCGGTGCTGCCCGAGCAGGCCGGCACGGTGTCGTTGCGCGGTGGCATGGCCGCCTCCGAGCTGGTCCCGCTGGAGGCGGGGGAGACGGTGATCGGCCTCGCCCCGCTCGGCCCGACCGCGCAGGGCTCCCCGGGGTTGGCGCTGGGCACCAGGCAGGGGGTGGTCAAGGTCTGCGCCCCGGAGTGGCCGGTCCGCTCGGACGAGTTCGAGGTGATCTCGTTGCGGACGGGCGACGAGGTGGTGGGGGCCACCTGGCTGGCCGACGACACCGAGACGCTGGCCTTCGTGACCAGTGAGGCGGCTCTGCTGCGGTTCGCCGCCGCGGTGATCCGCCCGCAGGGGCCCAAGGGCGGTGGGATGGCCGGGGTCAACCTGCCGGCGGGTGCCCGGGTGGTGTTCTTCGGGGCGATCCGCACCGACGACGCCGTACACGGTGAGCCGATGGTGGTGACCTCGACCGGGGCCACGGTCAAGGTGACGCCGTTCGGGTCGTACCCGGCGAAGGGGAGGGCGACCGGCGGGGTGCGGGCGCAGCGGTTCCTCAAGGGTGAGGAGGGCCTGGTGGTGGCGTGGGTCGGGCCGCGCCCGGTCGGGGCGACCGCGACCGGTGACCCGGTGGAGCTGCCGCCTGCCGATCCGCGCCGGGACGGTTCCGGCTTCGCCGTCATGCTCGGCCCCACCGTCGTCGGGCACCTCATCGAACGCGACTGACGGGTGGCCCGTCCGCCCCGGCGGCGTCAGGCGACGTCGACGGGGCGGAACTGGACGCTGACCCGGGGGCCGACCGGGCGGCTGGTCTTGGGGACGGCGTGTTCCCAGGTGCGTTGGCAGGAGCCACCCATCACCACCAGGTCGCCGTGGCCCAGCGGGAAGCGCAGCGTCTCACCGCCGCCGCGGGGGCGCAGCAGCAGCGGGCGGGGTGACCCGAAGGACACGATCGCCACCATCGTGTCGGTGTGCGCCGAGCGGCCGAGGGTGTCGCCGTGCCAGGCGACGCTGTCCCTCCCGTCGCGGTAGAGGCACATGCCGGCGGTGACGAACGGTTCGCCCAGCTCGGCCGCGTAGTGCTCGGTGAGCGCGGTGCGCGCCGTGGTGAGCAGCGGGTGCGGCAGCGGGCGACCGGCGCCGTACCAGCAGAGCAGGCGCGGGACGTCGACCTCGGTGTCGTACATGGTGCGGCGTTCGGCCCGCCAGGGCACTTCGGTGCGCAGGGCGTCGAGCACCGCGTCGGAGCCGCGCACCCAGCCGGGCAGGTGGTCGACCCAGGCGCCCCGGGTGAGCACCCGCCGGCGCAGCCCGGTCAGCGGGGTCAGCGTCGGGCCGGTGTCGGCGAGGTCGAGCATCGACGGCTGGTAGGCGGCCTGCGGCATGCCCGCACCCTATCAGGGCTTTAGTACACCCGTACGACTTGCGATCAGGGTGAGGACGGCGTCCGCGACCCGGGCCCGGCCGTGCCCGTCGACGGTGGCCCAGGCGCGGGCCGCGAGCGCCGCCCGTCGCTGCGGGGACGCCAACAGCGCGCGCAGCGTCCGGGCCGCCTCGGCCCGCGCGGTCCGTCCGGCCAGCCCCGGCGCGACCAGTTCCGGCAGCTCGCCGAGGCCGGCGGCGAGCCCGTGCGCCACCACCCGGCGGTACGAGTCACGCTGGTTGTCCACCACGCAGACAAGTGCGGCGGGTGCACCGAGACAGCAGAGTTCCCAGGTGGAGGTGCCGGCGGCGCTGACCACCAGGTCGGCTGCGCCGATCAACGTGGGCAGGGTGTCGGTCGGCGCGACGAGGTGCAGCGACTGCCCCCGCCCGGGGGTGACCCGGGTCAGCTCCGCCTCGATCTCCGGCCGCCCGACCACCACCGTCAACGTCATCGGATGGCCGGTGCCGAGCAGCACCCGGGCCAGCACCGGGGCCGCGCCGACCGCGTCGGTGCCGCCGAAGAAGGCGAGCACCCGGGGGCGGGCGGTGGGGGTGGCCGGCGGTGGGACGGCCGGCCGGGCGGCGGTCACCGAGCCACGCAGCAGCGCGTACCGGACCCCGGCCAGCATCCGCCTGTCGCCAGCGCCGGCCAGGACCCGCCTGTCGCCAGCGCCGGCCGAGCCCCGCCCGTCGCCGGGTGCGTCGGCGGTGGGCGCGCTGCGGGCCGGGACGGCGGGACGGCCATCCGCCTGACCGGTGGCGTCGGTGTCCGCGCCGAAGTTCTGGTCGAGGTAGAGGTCGGCGTCCTGGCCCCGGGTGTCGCCGTCGACGATGGCCAGGGTGACCACGCCGGCCGCCCGCAGCGCCCCGGCCCCGGCCGGATCCAGCTCGTACGAGTCGAGCACCAGCGCGTCCAGGGCGTGCCGGTGGGCCGTCTCCACCAGCCCGGCGGGGGTGTCCGGACCGGGGTGGACCGGGATGTCGCGCGTGGCCAGTTGGGCGGCGGCCCAGCCGACCCGGTGCACCGTGCCGAACAGTTCGACCCGGGCGCCCCGGGTCAGGAACTCCTCGCCGAGGGCCAGGCAGCGGACCAGGTGACCGACGCCGGTGCGCGGGCCGGCGTCGCAGCGTAACCCGATCCGTGGTGGGTTCAGGACTCCTCCAGCCGCTTCTGGCGTACCGAGGAGTTGAGGGTACGCAGGGTGGGTCGCCCGTCCAACCAATCGGCGAGTTTGGCAAGCGGCACGCTGACGTCGCCGAAGTGGTCGACGACCGCACTGACAAGCGTCCAGTCCTGCTCGGTGTCGAGGGTGAGCCGCAGCGCCGACCTGTCCGGGGTGAGGGTCACCCCGAGCACCCGGAACAGCTCCGGACGGGTGTACGCGTACGAGGTGACGTGCACCCGGTGGTGGTCGGTGGCGAGCCGGTCGAGGGTACGCAGCGTATCCGCCCGGATTATCTCCACGTCCAGCCCCCGGGGCAGGGTACGGGCGATCGAGGTGCTGGCGTAGTCGAGCCCGGGGACCGCCCGGTAGACCCCCGCCACCAGCGCGACGATCTCCGGGTCGAGCAGCGGGCAGTCCGCGGTGAACCGCATGACGGCGTCGCCGGGGTGGGCGTCGAGCGCGCCGACGAACCGGCTCAGCACGTCGTCCACCGGCCCCCGGTGCACGGGCACGTCGAGCCGTGCGCACTCGGCGACCACCGCGTCGTCGACCGGGTCGACGCTGGTGGCGACCACCAGGTCGGCGAGGACCCCGCTGTCGAGGGCGGCCCGGACCACCCGGCCGAGGACGCTGCGCCCGGCCAGTGGGCGCAGCACCTTGCCGGGCAGCCGGGACGAGCCCATCCGGGCCTGCACGATCCCGACGATGCGGGTGCCGGAGCCGGGCAACCCGGCCGGTGCGACCGCGCCGCGCCCGGGGGTGTCGGCCTTCCCGGGTCGGCCCGTCGCCGGGGTGTCGGCGCTGCCGGGCCGACCCGTCGGCTCAGTGTCCGGTCCGGTCACTGCTGCTCCTCCTGCGGCTTCGGGCCGAGCGCCTCGCGGGCCCGCCGTTTGGCCGCCCGGGCGCCCCGCTTGGCCAGCCGGGCGGGGGTGATGGCGAGCCGGCCCACCCGGTAACTGAGCGAGCCGCTGAGCAGGTTGATCGTGGCGTCGGACCGGCGCAGCGCCCGTTCCCGCGAGGTGAGCAGCTCCTCGGTCCACTTCAGCAGGGCGGCGAGCCGGGTCAGCTCCTCGCGCTGGCGTACCCAGGCCTCGCGCATCTGCTGGTAGCTGCGCGGACCGGCGGGCGGGTCGGTGGGGTCGACCGCGCGGAGTTCGGTGGCGAGCGCCCCCTGCCCGTCGGCGTCCAGGCCGCGCAGGGCGGCGGCGACCGCCGCCTCGGTCTCGACGGCCGCGTCGACGGTGGCCCGGTCCAGGTCGTGCCCGGCGACGCCGCCGAGGACCACTGTCAGCCCGGCCACGTCCAGGGTGGACGGCCACGGGTGTGCGTATCCGCCGGTGAGCAGGGCGACCGCGAACCGCCACAGCCCCCGGGCCAGCGTCACCTCGACGGGCAGCGGTCCGGTGGCCTGCCAGCTCGGGTCGAGCACCGCGAAGGCGTCCCCGTCGACGACCACGTTGTCCGGGTCGGCCAGCGCCGTCGCGCCGGCGAGCCGCCCCTCCGGGTCGGCCTGGCCGGCGAGCCAACCCGCGTAGCCGCGCAGCAGCCGGCGTAGGGCGTCCAGGTCGCGGCGCAGGCAGCCGTCGAGCAGCAGGGTGCGCAGCAGCCGGCCCGCAGGTACCGGTCCGGTGAGCGCGGCCGGGTCCCGGTGGGCCGCCTCCCGGCTGGCGAAGGGTGCCGCCCGACCCCGGGTGGCACCGCCGCCGGTGACCGCCCACTGCCAGCCGCCCGGCCCGTCGGTCACCTCGACCACGCCGACCCCGGGCGGCCCGGTCTGCACCAGCACCACCGGCAGTGGCGCGGCGACGGGTTCGTCGTGGCCGGCGGGGCGGTGGGCCGTCACCAGCCAGCCGGGGGCCAGCGTCGCGCCGAGCCCGGCGTGCAGCGCGTCGACCGCCAGCCGGGCCGGGTCCTGGAGCACCGGGCCACCGGCGAAACCACCGGCACACGCGCCGTGCAGCACCGCGTCGAGCAGCCCCGACGTGGGCCGGTGCGCCAGCGCGTCGGTGGCGACCAGCGCCGTCGCGGCACCCGGATCGGGGTACGCGGCGTAGTCGGCGGTCACCGTCAGCCCCGCCTCGACGAGCCGGTCACGCAGTTGCTCCCGGTTGGCCGGGCGGCCGGCGTCGAGCACCCCGCCGATGCTCCACGCCGCGTCGGCCCGGTCGGCGTACCAGGGGGAGGTGGCGACCAGCCGGGACACCCCCAGCGGGTTGTCCAGCCGCAGCAGCAGCGTGCCGCCGGGGCGCAGGGCGGCGGCCAGCCGGCCCAGCACCCCCGTCCAGCCCAGCCTGGTGCCCTCCACCGACTCGACGGCGTCCAGCCCGGCCCCGGCCACCACCACGTCGAAGGTGTCGGCCGGGTCGAGCCCGGCGGGTCCGCCGACGACCACCCGGGCGGCCCGGTCGGTGAGCGCCACCGCGTCGGGGTGGCTGCGCAGCAGGCAGGTCACCTCGGCGTGGGCGAGCCGGTCCAGCAGCGCCGGGTCGTGCGGCCCGGCCAGCAGCACCCGCGCCCCCGCCGGTACGACCCGGGCGGCCAGCGCGCCCAGCGGCCCACCGTCGGCCAGCCGTTGCTCCGGCAGGTCGGACCAGGCCAGCATCTCCCCGCCGGGCAGGACGACGGGGGCGGCGGTTCCAGTGGTCAACTCGTTCCTCCTGCGGGATGCGCCCAGCCGAGCAGTTCACGCAGCTCGGCCGGCGTACAGCGGTGGTCGGTGCCCAGCTCGGCGCGGGCGATCCCGACGGCGGTCGGCAGGTCCACCGACTCGCCGTGCAGCTCCGGCCACTGCCTGCGGATCCGGGCGGTGCCGCCGAAGGTGGGGTCCTCCTTGGCCAGGATCATCGGGTCGCCGTAGACGGCCGGTTCGCAGCCGGCGGCGATGCCGTAGAAGATGGCGCTGGTCAGCCGGTTGGACGCCACCCGGGCGTGCCGGCGCAGCTCGGTGAGCTGCTTGTCCAGGAAGAGCGGGTCGGTGTCCCGCCACCAGTGCCCCCGGTAGCCGTGGCAGATCACCCGGAAGCCGGCGTTCTCGTAGAGCCGGCGGACCCGGCGCATGCCGTACTCGTGCCAGTAGAGGCAGACGGTGACCGGGCCGGGTTCGGTGTCCCGGATCCGGGCGATCAGCTCCTTGTGGTCGCCCTTGACGTGCTGGCCCTCCCACCCGTGGAAGGGGTACCAGATGGTGCCCTCCCGGGCGGCCGGCGGCGGGTCGTCGGCGCGCAGGTCCAGCAGGTACGCGAAGGGCGCACCGGTGACCACCACGTTGCGTCGCCCCACCGACCAGGCCCGCCGTCGGGTCTGCTCCGACCACAGCAGGCTGGGGGTGCGTTCGGCGTACGGATGGCCGGGGGCGAGGCCGTCGCCGATGTTCCAGCCGTGCTGGACGTACCCGTTGATCCGGGGCGGGTGGCCGTCGCCCAGGCCGCAGTAGCGGGCCAGCACGTGGGCGTGCCCGTAGAAGTGGTTCGCGTGGTGCATCGGTTCCCCCGGTCAGGCGGCGGTGTGCGCCGTGACGCCGCGCAGCGCCGCGCCGAGCGCGTCGATCACCCGGTCCTGGTCGGCGTCGGTCAGGCTCGGATACAGCGGCAGCGAGAGCTGCTGACCGTAGAACGACTCGGCCACCGGGCAGGACCCGCGCCGGTAGCCGAGATCGGCGAACGCCGGGTGCCAGTGCACCGGCAGGTAGTTGACCTGTACGCCGATGCCGGCGGCCCGCATCCGGTCGTACACCTCGCGGCGGCGGCCGTCGAGGACCCGGACCGGGTAGAGGTGCCAGGCGGGGGCGGCCCACGACCGGCGGGTCGGGGTCAGCACCCCGGGCAGGTCGGCCAGCGCCTCGTCGTAGCGGGCCACCAGCCGGGCGCGGGCGGCCAGGAAGTCACCGAGCCGGCGCAGCTGACTGCGACCCAGCGCGCAGAGCACGTCCGGCAGCCGGTAGTTCAACCCGAACTCGTGCACCTCCTGGTGCCAGCCGCCCTCGTCCGGCTCGCGCAGCTCGGCGCGCTCCCGGACCAGCCCGATGTTGCGGAACCGGCGGGCCCGCTTCAGCAACTCCGGGTCGGTGGTGGCGACCGCGCCGCCCTCGGCGGTGGTGAGGTTCTTGGTGGGGAAGAACGAGAAGGTGGTCAGGTCGGCAAGCGACCCGACCGGTCGGCCGCGGTAGGTGGCCCCGATCGAGTGCGCCGCGTCGGCCAGCAGCAACGCGTCCGAGCCGGCCAGGGCGGTGCGCAGGGCGTCGTAGTCGGCCGGGTGGCCGGCGTAGTCGACGGCGGCGACGACCTTCGTCCGGGCGGTGGTCGCGGCGGCGGCGGCTGCCGGGTCCAGGGTGAACGTCTCCTCCTCGACGTCGGCGAAGACGATCCGCGCGCCGAGGGCGACCGCGCTGCTGGCGGTCGCCACGAACGTCATCGGCGGCACCACCACCTCGTCGCCCGGTCCCACCCCGGCCGCCGCGTACGCCACGTGCAGCGCCGCCGTGCCGTTGGCGACGGCCGCGCAGCCGGCCCCGCCGGTCCAGCCCGCGAGGTCCGCCTCGAAGGCGTCGACCTGCGGGCCGGTGGTGAGCCAGTCGCTGCGCAGGGTGGCGACCACGGCGGCGACGTCGTCGTCGGTGACCGACTGCCGCCCGTACGGGAGCATCGCCGTCACGCCGCGATGCCGAGCATGTCGCGCAGCTGTGGGACGGTCAACCACTCGTCGTTGCCGTCGGACTGGTAGGCGAAGCCGTCCGGGACCGGCTCGCAGTCGACAGGCGGCCGGTAACCCCAGGTGGCGATCGTCGGCTGGACGATGAACCTGTCCTTCGCGCGCAGCGTACGGCGGCTGTCGTCCGGGGCGATCATCTCCTCGTGCAGCTTCTCGCCCGGCCGGATGCCGATCTCGTGCGTGGTGGCCTCCGGGGCGACCGCCTCGACCAGGTCGAGGATGCGCATGCTGGGGATGCGTGGCACGAACAGCTCGCCGCCCTGCATCTGGTCGAAGCTGTCCAGCACGAACTGCACCGCCTGGTCCAGGGTGATCCAGAACCGGGTCATCCGCTTGTCGGTGATCGGCAGGCTCTTGCCCTCGTCGGCGAGCCGCCGGAACAGCGGCACCACCGAGCCCCGGCTGCCCACCACGTTGCCGTAGCGGACCACGGCGAAGCGGGTGGGGTGCTGGGCGGCGTAGTGGTTGGCCGAGACGAAGAGCTTGTCACCGACGAGCTTGGTCGCGCCGTACAGGTTGATCGGGCTGGACGCCTTGTCGGTGGAGAGCGCGATGACCTTCCTGACGCCGGCCTCGATGGCCGCGTCGACCACGTGCTGCGAGCCGGTGATGTTGGTGGCGATGAACTCCGAGGGGTTGTACTCGGCGGTGTCCACCTGCTTGAGGGCGGCGGCGTGCACCACGTGGTCCACCCCGTGCATGGCCCGGGTGAGCCGGTGCCGGTCCCGCACGTCGCCGATGAACCAGCGCAGCCGGGGGTCGTCGCCGAGCTGCTGGCGCAGCTCGTACTGCTTGAGTTCGTCGCGGGAGAACACCACCACCCGGGCCGGGTCGGCCACCTTGAGGACGTGCCGGAGGAACGTCTTCCCGAAGGACCCCGTCCCGCCGGTGATCAGAATGGAGGACCCATTCAACTCACTCAATTTGGTGCTCCCCAGCTCGTGGTTGTTGCGCCACCGGCTCGGGGCCAGGCGACCGGACGGACGCTAACCAGGTCGGGTTAACACCCCGACGCTCCCGGGTTAACCGCCCACGCTGCTCCCGTGAATGCCGGACCTCCGGCGGGCGAACACTTCCGACCCCCGCCAGATCCGGCTGACCAGCGGGGACGGTGCTGACTACAGTGGCCCGGCGCGGCCGGTGAGGACCCCGTCGGACCGGTTCTGTCCGGCGACGGCCCGGTCGCGCCGATGGCGACGGTGCACCCCCGCGAGCCCCGGTCGGGCTGACGGCGACCGGCGCACCCCACGAAGCAGGAGGCGACACATGGTGGCCGGCACCGAGGTGAGACACCCCATCGCCGACCCGTCCGGGCAGCCGGCCGGCCGAGGCCGTCGGCTGGTGCCGGTGTTGCTGGTGGTGGGCTGGCTGCTGGGGGTCGGCTGGCGGATGTGGTTGTCCCGGCATGTGCCGCTGCCCATCGCGCACACCGACGAGGACAGCTACCTGCACACCGCCCGCGCGCTGGCCGGTGGGCCGGGCGGGTTCAGCAGCGAGAACGGGCCGCTGCGCCGGATCGGCTACCCGCTGCTGATCTCCCCGGCGTTCCTCGGCGAGCGGGACTTCACCGACAGCTACCGGCTGGTGCAGCTGATCAACGCGGCGGTGAACGCGGCGGTGCTGCCGCTGGCGTACCTGCTGGTGCGTCGGCTGGTGCCGGTGCGCCGCGCGGTCGCCCTGGCCGCCGCCGCCGTCGCGGCCACCCTGCCGGCGACCGTCTTCTACGCCGGGGTGGCGATGATCGACGCGGTGCTGGCACCGCTGGTGCTGGCCTGGCTGCTGGCCGTGCACCACTGGGTACGCCGACCCGGCCCGCTGGTCGCCGCCGTGGTCGGCACGCTGGTCGGGGCGTTCCACCTGCTGCACTCCCGGGGCCTGGTGATCGTGGGGGTGCACGTCGGGCTGGTGCTGCTGCTGTTCCTGCGGCGGCGGACCAGCCCGGCGCAGGTGCTCGCCGCGGTGCTGCCGGTGCTGGCGCTGGCGCTGCTCAACGAGGCGGTCATCCGGCTGCTCGGCGACCGGGTCTACCTGCTGGGCGATCCGCCCGGCGGCGGCACCGTGCGGGCCGTCGCCTCCGGGCCGGGGCTGCTGCGGGTCGGCGCGGCGGTCGCCACCCAACTCTGGTACCTGGTCGTCGTCACCTTCGGGCTGGCCGGCGTCGCCTGGGCCGGTGCCGTAGGCATCCTGCTCCGCCCCGCCCCCGCTTCCGCCGCAGGCGCGACGGCCCCCGCCGGGAGTCAGGGCCCCGCCGGGGCGACCCGGTGGACGTTCGGGGTGGCGCTTGTGACAAGCGTCGGGGTGGCCGCCGGCGCGTCGGTGATCCTGGCCGGCATCACCAGCAAACCGCTGGACGCGATCTACGGCCGGTACGTGCAGATGCTCGCCCCGTTCTGGCTGCTGGTCGGGGTGGGGATGCTGGTGACCGCGACGCCCCGGCAACGGTGGCGGCGGGTGGCGGTCGCGGTGGGGGTGCTGCTGGCCGGCGCGACACTGATCGCCATCCGGCTGGCCTGGGTGGCGAGCCGGGGGCACGAGTTGCGCTACGGCGGGTTCGGCGCACCGGACCTGATGGCGCTGACCGGCGGCTGGCGGGAGTTCCGCCCGTTCACCGGGGCGGCCGTCGGGGTGGCCGGCTGCCTGCTGCTGGTCGCCGTAGTGCGGCTGCCCCGGTGGCGGGCGCCGGTGCTCGCCGCGCTGGTGGTGGTGAACCTCGGCACCATGCAGGTGATCACCGACCGGCTGGTCCGGCCGATGGTCGCCGCGACCGCACCCACCCCACGGGTGGCCGACGTCGGGGTACGCCCCGGCGACCGGGTCTGGGCGTCGCTCGGCGTCCAGTGGATCCTGCGGTTCAACCTCAGCCACCAGGTCACCTGGGCCGACGTGCGGTGGTTCGTCGACAACCCGCCGGCCGACGCCGACGTGGTCTTCGCCCGGTGGGCACCCGGCGAGCCGGACGACTGGGACGGCACCCGGCACGGGTTCGTCCGGTTGGGCGGCAACCCGGAGCAGCGCTGGGCCGCCTGGCGTCGCCGCTGATCCGGGTTGCCGGTCGGCCGCTGATCCGGCTGCCGAGCGGCGGACCGCGACGACGCCGGGCCGGTTAACGTCGGATGGCCGCCCCGTGAATGGTCGCCGGACAATTGTCGAAATTATCGTCGACGGCGGTTCTCCCGGGCCAGGGAAATAGGGACTATGTCGACTTCCTGCCCGTGGTGTGTCTCCCGGCGCGGGGTGCCCTCGACAAACCGGAAACGACGGTTCATCTGCCGTACGGCGGTATTGTGCGCCAAGACCTCGCCGTCGAGGCGGTCCAGTGCGAGCACGTCGAAGGCGTGATCCACCGCCGCCCGCATCACCCCCAGCCAGGCGGGCAGGGTGGCCCCCTGCTCGGCCAGCCCGTCGGCGTCCAGGTAGAACCCCCACGAGGCGGTCCGCGGCCCGTCCAGGCGCAGGTCGAAGAAGGTCACCACGCCGACCGTCAGACCGTCGTGGACGTACATCAGGATGCGGTGGGCCGGGTCGACGCGGACCCGGGACCACCAGGCCGCGTGCTCGTCCGCGGTGATCTCGTGGCTGGTCTTGCTGACCTGCCGGTTGGTTTCCTGATTACGCCAGGACAACATCAGGTTAACGTCGTCCGTGGTGGCCTCGCGCAGCACTCGTACCCCTTTGTGTCAACCCGGTGGATCCCTGCGGACCCTACCCGGTAAAGGGGGGAAGGAATTGCCGGGATGTACACTTCGCCGCATGGAAGAATTGAGTCGCGCGCAGATCCGCGACCTCATGGCGCAGGTGTTGCAGAACCAGGGCAGGGTGCTGCCCGACGACGACTCCGCCGACCTGCGGGAGATCGGCTTCCGCTCGCTGGACTTCTCGGAGCTCGCCCTGCGGGTGGAGGACGTCACCGGGGAGGAGTTGAACTTCGACGCCCCCGGCCTGCGACGGATCGCCACCGTCGGGGACGTCCTCGACTTCCTCGCCGAACTCCAGCGGCAGTGACCGTCGCGACGACACCGGCCGGGCTGGACAACCGGGTCGTCATCGCCGGGGTGGCCCGGAGCTGGCGGGAGCTGCCCACCCCGACGCTGCCCTCGCCCGGCGCGGTCCTCGCCACCGGTGCCGACGCGCTCGCCGTCGCCCGCCAGCACGCCACGCACGGCACCGAGCTGCTGCTCGCCGGCCCCGGCCGGGTCGACCCGACGATGCGCGACGAGCTGGCCGCCGCCGGCTTCGCCGTCACCGTGCTCGCCGACGGGGTGGCGCAGACCGTCCCGCCGGCCGTGCACCGGGCCCCGGACAACGGCCGGCTCTGGCTGCTCACCTCCGGCTCGACCGGCCGGCCCAAACGGGTCGGCCACACCCTCGACACGCTGACCACCGTGCGCGACGCCCAACCCGAGCGGACCTGGCTCTGTCCGTACGCCCCCGGCAGCTACGCCTGGTGGCAGGTGGTCACCCTGGCGCTCACCCAACCCGGTCAGCACCTGGTGGTGGTCGACCCGGACGAGCTGGACGACTGGCCGGTGCTGGCCGCCGCGCACGGGGTCGACGCCGCCTCCGGCACCCCGACCTTCTGGCGGCGCACCCTGCACCGCGATCCCGAGGCGCTGGCCCGGGTGCCGCTGCGGCAGCTCACCCTCGGTGGCGAACCCGTCGACCAGGCCGTCCTGGACCGGCTCCGGGAGATCTTCCCGGCCGCCCGGATCTCCTGGATCTACGCCTCCTCCGAGGTCGGTGCGTCGATCGTGGTGCACGACGGCCGGGCCGGTTTCCCGGTCGGCTGGCTCGACCGGGTGACCCCCGGCCGGCCCACCCTCTCGGTGCACGACGACGAGCTGGTGATCACCTCACCGCACCACGGCGTCGGGCTCGACGGGCCGGTACGCACCGGCGACCGGGTGCAGATCGTCGACGACCGGGTCCTGATCACCGGTCGACTCGACTCCGACGAGATCAACGTCGGTGGCAGCAAGGTCTCCGCCGGGCTGGTACGCGACATGCTCACCGCCCACCCCCGGGTCGCCTGGGCCCGGGTGACCGGCCGACGCGCGCCGGTGCTCGGCCGGATGGTGGTCGCCGAGGTCGTCCCCACCACCGCCGACGCGGACGCCCCGCTGGACGAGGGCGTGCTGGTGCGCTGGTGTGCCGAACGGCTTCCCGAGTACGCGGTACCGCGCCGGATCCGGCTGCTGACCGAGATCCCCGTCAAGGAGACCCTGAAGAGCGATGTCTGACTCCACACTCGTCCCACCCAGCACCGTCGTCCTCGTCTCCGGCGGGTCCCGGGGGCTGGGCCTGGCCATCGTCACCGACCTGCTCGACGCCGGGCTCACGGTGGCCGCCTTCGCCCGTACCGTCACCCCCGAGCTGGAGAAGTTGGCCGCCGAGCACCCCGACCGGGTGCACGTCGGTGCGGTGGACGTCACCGACCTCGCCGCAGCGCAGGGCTTCGTCCGGACGGTGGAGGCGCGGTTCGGCCCGGTCGACGGGCTGGTGAACAACGCCGCCGTCGGGCAGGACTCGATGCACACGCACACCGCCACCGGCGACATCGTCCGGATCGTCGAGACCAACCTGACCGCGCCGTTGCAGCTCACCCGCCTGGTGATCCGGCGGATGCTGGGCCAGGGCCGGCGCGGTCGGATCGTCAACGTCACCTCGATCTGCGCGCAGCGCGGCTTCCCCGGCCTGGTGGCGTACTCGGCCACCAAGGGCGGCATGGACGCGGCGACCCGCTCGCTGGCCCGCGAGCTGGGCGGGCGGATGCTTGTCAACGCCGTCGCCCCGGGCTTCTTCGCCTCGGAGATGTCCGCCGTGCTGGGCAGCACCCAGCTCGACCAGATCGTCCGGCGTACCCCGACCGGGCACCTGACCGAGCCCGCCGAGGTGGTACCGGTGGTGCGGATGCTGCTGTGCGAGCACACCAACATCAACGGCCAGGTCATCGTGGTCGACGGTGCCGCCTCGATCTGACCCCACCCGACCCGACCACCGACCCGGCAGCGTCCTGCCCGGGTTCGTGCCGGGCGGGGGTGGCCCGGTCGGATTCGTGCCGGGCGACACCGGGGTGAGTGGGACCGGGGTGGGCGGGGAGGTCCAGCCCACAGGTGGACCGGTTCAGTCGGCGGATGGCCCGGGTGAGCCGGCACCTGCGGGGACACGGCCGGTGCCGGCGCTGCTGCGCGCCGCCGAACGGCACCTGCGCGTCGGCACCCCCGCCGAGCTGCGGTACGCGGTGACCCGTAGCCACCTCGACGACGGGCGCTGCGTCGGTTGGTACGGCCCGGCCGACCACGGCTGGCGGGTGGCGATCGATGCCGAGCGGGCTGCTGCCAAGGTTCCGCCCGCGTTGGCCGCGCGGTTCGGGCCGGTCGACTTCTGGGCCCGCTGGACCCGAGCGGAGAGCCTCTGCAAGCTGGCCGAGTTGCCGGTGGCGGCCTGGTGGCGGCGGCACGGCCTGTCCGTACCGCCGCACACCCGCGCGGTCTGGCGCACCCTGCACCTGGCCGACCTGGTGATCACGGTCGCCTTCGCCCCCTGAGCGCCACCCCGCCCTGGCGTCCCACCCCGCTCCCCGCCACATCGACGCGCCGTGCCGTGGGTGGGAGCACCATGATCAGATTGCGGTTCCCCGGCGTGTCCTGCGCATTTTCGTCACCTGATCACTGGTGCGGGGTGGGCTCGGTCAGATGAGGTTCCAGGTGAGGGGGGTGCCCCGGGGGACGTCGGTGGTGAAGGCGCGGCCGAGGACCCGGTCGATCTCCACCGGGGGTAGGCCGCCGGCCGGTCGGATCGAGCGGACGTTGGCGCTGGTCACCTCGTCGCCGGCCCGCACGTCGTCCACCACGAACAGGGAGCGGCGGAACCGCAGCCCCTCCCGTTCGGCCGGGGTCGGCCCGATGGCGGTGCCGCCGAGCGCGGCGTGTGCCCGCGCCGACTCGACCACCAGGGCGGCCAACTCGTCGGGGTTCAGCGAGAAGTCGGAGTCGACCCCGCCGTCGGTCCGGTCGAGGGTGACGTGCTTCTCGATGAAGCAGGCGCCCAGCGCCACCGAGGCGACCGGCACCCCGATGCCGGGGGTGTGGTCGGACAGGCCGACCGGCACCCCGAAGGCGTCCGCCAGCACCGGGATCCGGCGCAGGTTGCTGTCCGCCGGTGGGGCCGGGTAGGAGGCGGTGCAGGCCAGCAGCACGATGCCACCGGCCCCGCCGTCGCGGGCGGTGCGCACCGCGGCGTCGATCTCGGCGACGGTGGCCATCCCGGTGGAGATGACGAGCGGCTTGCCGGTGCCCGCCACCAGCCGGATCAGCGGCAGGTCGACCAGCTCCGACGAGGCGATCTTGTACGCCGGGACGTCCAGCCCCTCCAGCAGCTCCACCGCCGACGGGTCGAAGGGGGACGAGAAGACGGTCAACCCCCGCTCCCGGGCCCGCGCGAAGATCGGCTCGTGCCACTCGTACGGGGTGTGCGCCCGCTCGTAGAGCCGGTAGAGGTTCTGCCCACCCCACAGCTCGTGCCCGCCGGAGATGCGGAACGCCGGGGTGTCCACGTCGATGGTGATGGTGTCCGGCCGGTACGTCTGCAACTTCAGCGCGTGTGCCCCGCTGGCCGCCACCGCGTCCACGATCGCCAGCGCCCGGCCCAGGTCGCCGTTGTGGTTGCCGGACATCTCCGCCACCACGAACGGCTGTTCGCCGGCCCCCACCACGTACGGCCCGATCTTCACTGTCGTCGTCATCCCCGCCCCTGTTCTCTGTGCTTGTTACTCGTACCCGTGGTCCCGCCGACCCCGACCCCGGCGCGTCGGTCACCGGCTGCCGCGACCCGCCAGCGCGTCCCGGTCGGCGGGGGAGTCCGCCGCGCGGGCCGGCTCGGTGGCCGGTGGGGGCGGCTCCGGCGCGGTGACCGGCCGGCGGAGCCAGCCGGCCAGCCGGTGCGCCTGGCGCAGCACCGCGTACGCGAGATAGTTGTCCCGGCCGACCAGCCGGTGCTTGAGCCCGGCCACCCCGCCCGGACGCGGGTAGCCGCCCGGCGGCAGGTGCCGACGGTAGTGCGCGGCGACCCGGTGGAAGAAGCGTCGGCGCAGGTGCGGATGGAGTCGGCCGTCGTTGCCGACCACCACCAGCATGTGGTTGACCATCAGGGTGAACAACTCGCCGTGCAGCCGCTCGTCCGGGTGCCGGCGGGCGACCCAGTCGAACAGCCTGTCGTACTGGTCGAAGGCGTCGAAGTGGCGACCGCTGCGGGTGGAGGTGATCGCGCCCTGCCGGCCCTGCCGGTAGAGGTAGCAGACCCGGTCCAGCACGGAGATCCGTTCCGCGCCGATGAGCAGTGGGTTGCTGAACGGGATGTCCTCGTACCAGCCGGGGTGGAAGCGCAGTTCCAGCGCGTTCAGGTACTCCCGGCGGACCACCTTGTTCCACGCGGTGTGCTGCACCCGCAGCAGCCCGGGGCGGTCGGCGAGGCGGACCACCGCGGGGGTGTCGCGCAGCAGGTGACTGCTCGCGTCCACCTCCCGCCGGCCGTCGTCGCGTACCCGCAGGTGGTCGAGCATCAGTACGTCGGGGCGGTGCGCGCGGAGCCGGTCGAGCACCGCCGGGATGGTGCCCGGCGGCAACCAGTCGTCGCTGTCGACGAACCAGACGTACTCGCCGGTGGCCACGTCCAGGCCGGCGTTGCGGGCGGGACCCAGCCCGACGTTACGGTCCAGGTGCACCGTGCGTACGCCCGGATGGGTGGCCGCGTACGCGCGCAGCAGTTCCCCGCACCGGTCCGGCGAGGCGTCGTCGACGGCGACGATCTCGACTGTGCCCACCGCGTCGGCCGGGACGTCCGTGCGCACCGAGTCGAGGCACTGGTGCAGGTACGCCTCCACCCCGTGGACGGGGACGACGACGCTGAGCAGCGGGGTGGGCGCGGGCTGGTTGACCACCCCGCCACCCTGGTGCACGGGTATGGACGGCCACGGAACGTGACGTATCCGGTGGAGATGGAGTTGCTGAACAGCGGCCGAGCGGCAGGTTAACGGTTCAGGATCCGCCGTACCGGTGCGGGGACCGCCCGCTTGACCCGGGCCCGCAGCCGCTGGTCGTGCAGCTCCCGTACGTCGTCGCCGAGGGCCGCGTTGCGGTCGCGCAGCCACTGGATGCGGGCCAGTAGCACCTCGGGCGGGCAGGCCCCGGCCGGTCGGACCGCCGGGGGGAACTCCGTCTCGCGGACCTGTGCGTCGAAGCGGGCCGCGCTGTCCCCGTCGTCGAACGCGTTGCCCAGGTCGTGTCGGGCCAGGAAGGCCCGCAGCACCTCGTAGCGGGCCCGGTGTCCGGCGTGCAGGGCGGTGTAGTCGGCCTCGGCGTAGAGCTGCGCCGCGTCCACGTCGGCCGGCACGTCCTTCATCAGCCGGTGCGGGATGTCGAAGTAGCGGGCCAGCTCCAGGGTGCGCGAGTCGTGCGCGAACAGGAAGCCGGGGGTGCCGGCGACAAGCGCGGTGATGGTGCCGTGGATCCGGGTGCCGAACGCGAAGTCGAAGCCGGCGAGGTAGTCCATCCAGGTCCACGGGTCGAGGAACATCCGCACCTTGTCCTCGGTGAACAACGGGTGCGAGGAGTGGATCGGGATGGCGCTGGTCCTGCCCCGGTCCTCCGGGGCGTCGCCGTAGAGCAGGGTGCCGAGCGTCCTGAGGTCCTGCGGCAGGTAGCGCAGGTGCGGGTAGCGGGCCTGGTGCGCGGCGATGATCTTCGCCATCGACTTGACGTACGGGGAGACGGTAAGCGCCACCCGGGCGTCGGGCGTCAGGACCGGTGCGGTCTTCTCCACCCGGAGCTGGTCGCCGTGCAGGAACATCGACGGGCAACCGATCACGTCGACGGCGGAGAAGCCCAGCGTGTTCAGGTACTGCGCCGTTATCTCCCCCCGGACGCCGATGCTCGGCCCCCGCTCCAGCGCCGCCCGCACGAACCGGGTGACCACGTCGTCGATCGGCCGCAGGTACTCCCGGTCACCGTGGACGTCGGTCTGCACCCCGACCCCGAAGACCACCACCGGGATCCGCAGCCGTTCGACAAGCTTCGTCATCAGCTCGATGCGGTGGGCGTAGCTGCGGCGGAAGGCGTTGGCCAGCGGGATGACGTACACGTCGTACTGCTCGTTGATCCGGTCGGCGTCGCGCAGGTCGACCTTGAACTCGGTGGAGGTGATCCGCGCGGTGGAGGTACGCAGCAGCTTGTGCGCGGCGTGACTGAAGACCAGGTTGCCGTTGTTCTCCCCGATCCAGTTCCCCTCGTACGCCTCCTCGGGGCCGCGCACGTCGAACGGGTCCTTCTTCGCCCGCATCAGGATCCGCTGGTGCACCAGTCTGCTCCGTTCCTCGTTCCCGGGCGCCTCCGACGGGTCGCCGGCCTACCCACGGGTGCGCCGACACCGACGGGTCCCGCGATGTTAAGGCAGTGGAGGGATTTCGTACACCTTCGGCACATCCGCACCACCCCGGCCCGTCACCGGTGGACGGGCGTGCCGGTAGGGTGCCCGGCGTGACCAGCGTGCCCACCACCGCGTCCCCCGCGCTGAGCCGACTGCCGTCGCTGACCGGGTTGCGCTGGATCGCCGCCATGCTGGTCTTCGGCTACCACGCCGGCACCATGCGGATCATCGCCCAGCCGGACGCCAAGGCGGTGGTCGACTGGTTGTTCACCCTCGGCCTGTCCGGGGTGCAGTTCTTCTTCATCCTCAGTGGCTTCGTGCTGGTCTGGTCGGCCCGCGACGGCGACCGGCGGCGGGACTTCTGGCGTCGCCGACTCGCCAAGATCTATCCCAACCACGTGCTGACCTGGGCGGTGGCGCTGCTGGTGATGTGGTGGTTCGCCGACCCGGTGGTGCCCCGCGCCGCGCTGGAGAACCTCTTCCTCGTCCAGGCCTGGGACCCCACCCCCGGTTACTTCTACAGCATCAACAACGTGAGCTGGTCGCTCTCCTGCGAGCTGTTCTTCTACCTCTGCCTGCCGCTGGTGCTGCCGGCGATCCGGCGGGCCCGCTCCGGAGTGCTCTGGGCGGTGGTGGTGGCGGTGCCGCTGGTGATCCTGTCGCTCTGGCCCGGCCAGCAGTTGCTGCCCGAGGGCACCAACTGGTGGTTCACCCAGGTCTTCCCGCTGGTCCGCTCCACCGAGTTCTGGCTGGGCGTCGCCGCCGCCGAGCTGCTGCGCCGTGGCCACTGGCGGGGCCCCGGCCTGCCGCTGGCCAGCCTGTTCTTCGTGGCCGTCTGGGTGGCGGCACACTGGATCCCGGCCGAGATGTGGGCGGCGCTGCTGTCGGTGGCGTACATCCTGGTCATCCCGGCGGCGGCCCGGGCGGACGTGCAGGGCCGCTGGTCGCCGTGGCGGCACCGCACACTGATCTGGCTCGGCGAGGTGTCGTTCGCCTTCTACCTGGTGCACGTGCTGGTGATGATGACCGTGCTGCGGCTCACCGGGCACTGGGGCGTGGGGCTGCCCGGCTGGTCGGGGCCGCTGGCCGTGCTCGGTTTCCTGGTGGTGAACCTGGTGCTGGCCGCAGCCCTGCACCGCTGGGTGGAGACGCCGATGATGCGCCGCCTCGCCCCCCGCCGCCGTACCCCACCCGCGCCGCCCACCCCCGACGGCGCTGTACCCGAGGGCGCTGTCCCCGGCGGTGCTGCTCCCGGCGGTGCCGACTCCGGCGGCGTGGTCGCCTGCGGCGCTGCCGCCGTGCCGGGGCCGAGAGACGCCGGCGACGGGTCGCGCGACGGGCGTCCCGTCGAGTACGCGGGACCGCGCGACCAGCACTGATCCCACTGCACCAGGTGCTCCGGCCACCCCTGCCGACCAGGGGTGTTCCCGGAAGTCCCCAGGCCGGGCGAGGGGCACCCGGTGGTCGGCGCGGCGACACGCCCGGCGGTGCTGCGGGCCGGTCACCTCGGCGGTAGCGTGGACACATGTTCCCGGCCGCGCCCGCCAGTCCCCTGTGGTGGGTCGCGCGCTGGTTGTCCCGGCTGCTGACCGGTCTCGCCGTCGCGATCGCGTTCGCCGTCGCCGGGCCGGCGCTGTCCGGCTCCGCGCTGTCCGACCCGGTGCTGCCCGACCCGGGGTCGCCCGCAGCCGCCCTGTCGATCGACGCGCCGGTGTCCTTCGACGCCGCTGCGGCCCTGTCCGCTCCGGGCGGTGGCCTCACCGGCATCCGCACCGGTGACCAGGGGGTCGACCTGGCCGGCGTGGTCGCCGCAGACCGGGTCGACGCCGTCACGCTCACCGTGCCGGCCGGTGCCGCGCGGAACGTCCCGGTCCCGCCCCCGGGGGCTACCGCCGGGCGGCTGCCCACCGTCGCCGGCCCACGGGCACCCCCGGCGGGCTGACCGCCCACGCGGGGGCCCACCCGCGACCGCCAGTGCGACGAACCTCACCCCCGCACCGCCCGGCCGGACGTCCTCCGCAACGGACCCGCCGCCGGTACGGCCTCCTCTTCCGCTTCCCGCCCGCGAGGTGCCGACCGTGAACACCGTGCTCTCCCAGTTCCTGATCGAGGTCCCGACCGCCACCGCCATCTGGTCCGCGCTGCTCGTCCTCGCCCTGACCGGGCTCACCGTCCTGGTGGCCCGGCCCGAGCGGGAGCACCCGACCGACGCCGCCGCCGTCGTGCCGCCACCCGACGCCCCGCCCCCGGTCGCCGATCTGCGCCGCTACGCCGAGGAGGTGGCCGTCGCCGCCACCGGGGCCGCCCAGACGGCGCACCGCCGTCGTACGGCCTGGCTGGCTGCCCAGGACGACCTGGACCGGGCCTGGCAGGCGTACGACGAGGCGGAGACGGTGGCCCGCCGGTTCGCCGGTGCCGGTGCGCTGCCCAGCCCGCGTACCCCCCGTACCCCCGTCGAGTACGCGGGCCGGGAACGGTGGCTGCACCAGGAGGCGGTGGCGGCGCACTGGCGGGGGGAGTTGTCGGTGGAGCGGCTGCGGGACGTCTTCGCCCACCGCGACGGCTGGGACCCGCGTCGGCACCCGGTCGAACACGAGGTGATGCTCGCCCGAGCCGTCCGCGGGGACCGGCGTACGGCGTAC
Organism: Micromonospora sp. DSM 43699; assembly: GCF_055517075.1. Taxonomy (NCBI): domain Bacteria; kingdom Bacillati; phylum Actinomycetota; class Actinomycetes; order Micromonosporales; family Micromonosporaceae; genus Micromonospora; species Micromonospora sp. DSM 43699. The sequence goes on along the minus strand of NZ_JBTMMT010000011.1, from coordinate 97,442 downwards.
CGGGTCGCGGTCGGGCGGGAACGGGCGGCGTGGCGGGACGCCGAACTGGCCGCCGAGGCGGCCCGGTCCCTGGCCGTCGAGGCGTACGCGGCGGCGCAACGGCTGCGGCCGGGCCGGATTCCGTTGCCCCGCAGCGCGACGTCGGCGGCCCGTCCGGCACCCGCCGCCCGCTGGCACCCGGCCCGGGTGAACTGACCGGAGATGATCGGCTCGATGCCGCGCCGGTAGCGGTATCGGCTCGGCATGGACACCGCCACCACGGCCCCGCTTCGTCGCGGCATCGCGGTCCGGCATCGCGGTCCGGCATCGCGGTCCGGGGTCGCGGTCCGGGGTCGCGGTCCGGGGTCGCGGTCCCGTGTCGTGGTCCGGCGTCGTGGTCCGGTCCCAGCTCCGGGCCATCGGGGCTGCCTGGCGTCACGAGGGCGGAATTGTTATCCGGGCCGGCGTGGGTGGCGTCACCGTGCGTGGGGATTCGGACACCTGGTCACAGGTGGTCACATCGACTACGACGATCATCGGTGGTTGCTGGCGGAGCGTCCGGTTGTCGCCCCCGCGAGACGGACGCCCCGGTCGCCCCACGAGCGGCCAGTCGGTGCCCGAGTGCACCGGAAAACGGTGCGCCTCGACCATGTTTGCGCAGCTCACGGGGCTTGGCGAGGGAGAACCCGGCCAGTAGTGTCGCTGCGGTCCGGTGCGGTTCCCGTTCGCAGCAGGCGACGCCGCGCCGACCCGCTCAATCGTGCGAGTCACGAACCGGGGACCCACCGCACCATCTGGGGTGAATCCGCGGGCCACGGCCCGGGGTAGGGCGATCTTCCCGCCCGAATCCGTCAGCTAACCCGGTCGGCGGCAGCGGAAGGAGTTCCATCCTCGTGTACTACGACCCCACCCCCTCGGTAGTTCCGCCACCTCGGTGCCGGGGTGCCGCCGGACCGTCGCGCCTGACGCGCTGACCCGGCCGACAGCCCCCGCCGTCCGGTCTCGTCGGACGGCCCCACCGAACTGCCCGGCCTCTCGTCGGGCGGCCCACCGAGCTGCCCGGCCCCCGTCGGGCGGTCCCGACCGAACGAGCGGCCGAACACCCGATCCGCGCGTGGCGTACCGCCGCGTGCCGCTCCGGCGTGCCCGGCCGCCTCGCCCCGTGGAGGAACACCCTGTGAAGCACCACATGAAGCGACAGCTACGCCGGCTGACCACTCAGCGCCCGTACCAGCTGGTGGTCGGCTCGGCAGCGGTCGTCGTCCTGGCCACCGGCGCCGCCGCGCTGGCTGCCGGGGTCGACGACGCCCCGACCGACCAGCAGCGTTCGACCGCCGTCGCCGAGACCGCCCCCCGCCTCGACGACGTCGCCACCCGCGCCCAGGCCCGGGTCGCCGCCCCCGCCCCGACCAGCCCGTCGGCCACCCCCACGGCCAGCCCGTCGGCGAGCCCCACCCCATCACTCCGGGTCACCAGGGCGAAGACCAGGGCCACCGCCAACCCGGACCTGACCCGCACGGTGGCAGCTCCGAAGCCGCCGTCGTCGAAGGTCCTCCGCTACGAGTACCAGGCGCAGACCACCTACTACTACTGCGGCCCGGCGGCGGTGCGCAACGCGCTCAGCGCGGCCGGCATCGAGCGCAGCCAGGACGACCTCGCCGCCCAGTTGGGCACCACCGAGATGGGCACCAACTCGGCCGAGGACACCACCCGGGTGCTCAACGCCGTGGTGAAGGGCGACCCGTACCGGACCCGGATGTTCGCCGGCACCCCCAGTGACGCGCAGGCCGAGCGGCTGCGGGCCGACGTGGTCGCGACGGTCACCGACAAGCGGGCCGTGGTCGCGAACGTGGTCGGGGACGTCACCGATCTCGACGGCGGCTGGCACTCCTTCCCCGGCGGCCACTACGTCGCCGTGGTCGGCTACCAGGACAACGGCCGTACCGTCCGGATCGCCGACTCGGCCGACCCGTCGCTGCCGGCGTACTGGGTCAGCGTGACCACCCTGGCGAACTGGATCGCCACCCGGGGCTACTCCGCCTGACCGCCCGCCGCGCGTCGGCCGCAAGGTCGCGCTCGGACATGGTTGTAGTGGCCTCCTTCTCGAGGGAGGCCACTACAACATGGATCGAGCACGATCTTGCAGCGAGCGGTCAGGCTCCAGCTCCCGGCGGGCGGCGTCGAGGAAGCCGTCGGCGTACGCGTCGGCGGGGAAGTCGCCCAGGTAGCGACGGCGGGTCTGCCAACGGGCCGCCGCCAACGGGTCGGTGTCCAGCAGCCCGGTCAGCACCTCGTCCAGGTTGGCCATGTCCCGGCGCAGCACGTAACCGGAGCGGGCCAGCGGGAAGCGGGTCAGGAACTCGTCGCCGTCGACACCCAGGTCGGTCACCGCGTACGGCTTGCCCGAGTAGAGGTAGTCGGAGATGACCCCGGAGACGTCGGAGACCAGCGCGTCGGAGCGGTTGACGCAGTCGGTCAGGCTCAGCTCCCGACTGGCCGCCGCGCCCCACAGGTGCTGCCGGCCGGTGCGGGTCCGGTCGGCGGCGAGCAGCTCGGTCAGCCGCGCCAACTGCCGGGCCGAGGCCGGGTTCTGCCCGGTGTACGGGTGCGCCCGCAGGATCACCGTGGCGCCCCGGTCGAGCAGCCGGCGCAGCATCGGCTCGGCCACCGGCAGCGAGCAGTAGTTGGCGTCGGCGTGGTGGCCGGTCCAGGTGGGGGTGTAGAGCACGGTCGGGGCGGTCAGTGGCCGCACCTCCCGGCGTACCTCGATGGCCTCGACCTGGGGGCGACCTACCACGACGAACTTCTCGGCGGGGATCTCCACGCCGGCCCGCGCGTACCGCTCGATCGCCGCCGGACCGGCCACGAAGATCTTGTCGAAGATGGCCGAGACCGGGTTGGCGCTGGGCGCCTTGTCGCTGTCGCCGTGGTGCAGTTGCACGTGGGTGAGCTGGGTGAACCGGATGCAGTGGCTGTTCTTCGCCCCGTGGTTGACATAGAACGCCACCCGCAGGCTGGGCACCAGCGCCTCGTCCATCGCCTTGAGGGTGGGGCAGTAGACCACCGGGGCGCTCGTCGCGGCGGCGACCGTGGGCAGGAACTCCGGCTCCCGCAGCAGCACCAGGAACGGCCGGCCGAGCCGCTCCAGGTAGGGCAGCCACATGGTGACCTGGTATTCCGAGCCGGGCGGGGCGGAGAAGTAGAGCAGGAACTCCGGCTGGTGCGCCCGCAGCGCCCGGGTCACCGGGCCGCCTCCGCCCGAGGGCCGGAACCGTCGCCGGGCCAGGTCCAGGCCGACCGCGCCGCAGCCGGCGGCCACCAGCAGGACGACGACCAGCGCCAGCACGGCGGGCAGGGCGAACGCGGCGGCCACCGCCACCACGGCCAGCAGCCCCAGCAGTACGCCGCCGAGCCGGGCGGCGACCAGCGGGGTGCACGCCCGTACCGGCAGGTTCGCCGCCCGGATCTCCAGGTTGCCGGCGTCGCGCAGCGGCCCCACCAGCAGCACCAGGCCCAGCAGCACCAGCGCGGTCAGCGCCAGCACCGGGTCGAACCCGTCGTCGAGCCGGCGGGCGTAGCCGACCAGGATGCCGGCGGCCAGCAGGACCGTCTCGGCGACGATGTCGGCGTCGGGGCGGACCCGACGCTCGGCGGCAGCCGCCGCCAGCGCGGCCACCGCCAGGGCCAGGCCCCAGCCGGTGGCCCCGGTGAACGCCACCACCAGGAAGGCGACCACGGCCAGGCCGGTGGTCAGGCACCGTGCGATCAGTTTCCTGACCAGGTCACCACGCATGTCGTACCGTCTCCGGGGGTCGGTCAGCCGGCGTCGACGCCGCTGGGCAGCCGGTCCTGCGCGGCCGAGGTCGGCTGGGCCGGCACCGGGGCCGGCTCGCCGGGGGCCCGCCGGACGTCGATCACCTGGCCGGTGAGGTCGGAGATCAGCACGTCGAGCGAGGACTGGGCGACCGTCTCGGCGGCCAGCAGGGTGTGCTCCGGCTCCTCGCCGAACGCCTTTGTGCGCATCGGGGTGGCGGTGCGCTCCGGGTTGATGCAGTTGACCCGGACCCCGAACTCGGCCCACTCGTCGGAGAGCGCCTGGGTCAGGTTGACGAGCGCCGCCTTGGTCGACGAGTAGAGCGCGTACTGCGCCCGGCCCCGGGTGTACGAGCTGGACGTGTAGAGCAGCAGCTGACCCTTGGTCTGCTGGAGGTACGGCAGGGACTGCCGGGCGGCGATCACCGGGCCGACGAAGTTGACCTGGAGCACCCGGTCCATGGTCTCCTCGTCCATCTCGGCAAGCGCGCCCTTCTCCAGGATGCCGGCGGTGACCACCACGTGGTCGATCCGGCCGGTGGCCTCGAAGGCGGTCTTCAGCGCGGCCTCGACGTCGCCGGTCTGCTCGACGTGGGTGCCGGTGCTGGAGCGGCTGAACGGGAAGACCTGCGCGCCGTAGCCCCGGGCCAGCTCGGCCAGGTCGTGGCCGATGCCGTAGCTGCCGCCGAAGATGACGATCGTCCGACCGGCCAGCTCCTCGGTGTAGCTGCGGTGCGACAGCCGGGGCGCCTGGGCGGCGGCGAGCTGGAAGAGCTTGTCGGCGAGGTGCACGTCGACCGGGTGGGTGACCTTGATGTTCTCGTCCGACCCGTCGATCACCTTGATCGGCGTGCCGGGCAGGTAGCGCAGCACCACACCGCAGTCGTCGGTGGCGGCGAAGTCCGGGTCGCCCTCGGCCCGCCGGTACGCCTCCCGGATGGTGCCCGAGCGGAACGCCTGCGGGGTCTGCCCCCGGCGCAGCCGGGAGCGGACCGGGATGTCGGTGATGCACTCGTCCTCGTCGACCTGGATGATCGTGTCGGCCGAGGGGATCGCCACGTCGACGGCGGTGTAGCTCCACAGCGCGTTCACGCACTCGCGCACGATCCGGGCGCTGACCAGCGGGCGGACCGCGTCGTGGAAGAGGATGTTGACGTCACCCTCGCCGACCGCGTCCAGGGCGATCCGGGTGGTGGCGTTACGGGTCTCGCCGCCCTCGATCACCTTGCTGACCTTGCGGAACCCGGCCTTGTCGACGATCTGCTGGGCGTCGGCGACGTGGCCGGTGGCCATCAGCACGATGATCTCGTCGATCTCCGGGGCGCCCTCGAAGACGGCCAGGGTGTGCTCGATGATCGGCTTGCCGGCGATCTTCAGCAACTGCTTCGGGATGCCCAGGCCCAGCCGGGTCCCGGTGCCTCCGGCCAGCACCACCGCCACCGTCCGCGAGGGCCGCCACGGCGCCGGGGTCTCCGGTGTGGCGTCCGGGCCAGTGGTGTGGTCCTGCGTCATTGCCGATCCTCACTCTCGGGGAATGTCTGCACACGTCCCGGGGGTCACCCTGAACGGAAGATTGCGCCAGCACGGCGACGGGATGAACCTTAACGCGCGGACCGCGCCGCCCCAACGGGACGACGCGGTCCGTCGGGCACCGGGTCGATGCCCTACGTGCGCCCGGAATACTACTTGCCGTTGGCGAATGCCTCGTACGCCCGGATCACCTCGTCGGTGGGCCCGTCCATCCGGATCAGCCCCGACTCCAACCAGATCGTCCGTTCGCAGGTGTCGCGCACCGAGGAGAGCTGGTGGCTGACCAGGAAGACCGTGCCGGCCCCCTCGCGCAGCTCCCGGACCCGCTGCTCGCTGCGCTTGCGGAAGCCCTTGTCGCCGGTGGCGAGCGCCTCGTCGATCAGCAGCACGTCGTGCTTCTTGGCGGCGGCGATGGAGAACCGCAGCCGGGCCGCCATGCCCGAGGAGTACGTCCGCATCGGCAGGCTGGCGAAGTCACCCCGCTGGTTGATCCCGGAGAACTCGATGATCTCCGGGGTCATCCGGGCCACGTCGTCGGGCTGCATGCCCATCGCCAGGCAGCCCAGCGTGACGTTCCGCTCGCCCGACAGGTCGTTGAGCAGGGCGGCGTTCACCCCGAGCAGGGACGGCTGGCCCTGGGTGTAGACCGCGCCCCGGTTGACCGGGAGCAGCCCGGCGATGGTCCGCAGCAGGGTGGACTTGCCGGAGCCGTTGCTGCCGATCAGGCCGATCGCCTCACCCCGGTACGCGGTGAAGGAGACCCCCTTGACCGCGTGCACCTCCTGGATGTTCGGCGCGGAGGAGCGCTTTACCAGCCGGCGCAGCGCGGCCACCGGTGTGCTTCCGCCCCCGGCGCCCTTGTGCACCCGGTAGATCACGTGTGCGTCGTCGACCACCACGGTGGGGATCCGCTCGACGACCCTGGGCAGGGTCACTGTGACGTCGTTGGACGTCTCGTACCTGTCATCCACGGCCGTACTCCTGTTCGCCGCGCCAGAAGTAGACGAACCCGGCCACGCCACCCAGCACCGCCCAGCCGGCCGCCACCAGCCAGAGCTGGGTCAGCGACTCGTTGAGCAGTGGCGCCTGCTCCAGCAGGGCGTACCGGGCCAGCTCGATGTAGACCAGGATCGGGTTGAACTGGATGAGTGTCGAGGCCCACTCCGGCAACCTGTCGAACAGCTTGACGCTGTAGAGCACGCCGGAGCCGTACATCCAGGTGCGCAGGATGAACGGCATGACCTGCTTGAGGTCGCTGGCCTTGGAGCCCATCCGGGCGACCACCATCACGACCCCGGCGTTGAAGGCCGCCTGGAGCAGCAGTGCCGGCGGCAGCATCAGCCAGGCCGGGGTGAGCGGCTCGCCGGTCACCAGCACGATGCCGACCAGCACGATCATCGAGGCCAGCAGCTGCTGGAACTGGGTCAGCGTGGCGGCCAGCGGCAGGCAGGCCCGGGGGAAGTGCAGCGCCCGGATCAGCCCCAGGTTGCCGCTTATCGACTGGGTGCCGGCCAGCACCGCGCTCTGGGTGAAGTTGAAGATGAACAGCCCGGTGGTCAGGTACGCGATGAAGTTCGGGATGGTGTTCTGCCCGAGCACCACGCCGAAGATCAGGTAGTAGACGGCGGCGTTGGTGAGCGGGGTGAGCACCTGCCAGATCTGGCCCAGCTTGGCGTTGCTGTACGAGGCGACCAGTTTGGCGTTGGCGTACGCGGCGGTGAAGTGCCGGTAGGCCCACAGTCTGCGGCTGTACTCGGTCAGGGACGGGCGCTCGCCGGCGACCCGCAGTCCGTGCCGAGCGGCCAGCTGCGCCTGGGTCAGGCCCGTTTCGGGGTCGACCAGCGCGGTGGTGGCCATGGGAAGGGCGCTCCGATCTTTCGTACCAACGGGATGCGCGCGACGCTGGATTCGGTGGGCTGGCGCGGTGCCGGGCAGCCTCGTCGCTGCGTGGACGGTAGTGCAAAACACGTCGGGACGCAACCGTACCGTCGTTGCGCTACATTGGCCCACGTGACAGGTGCGAAGAGTCCCCGATGACCAGCGACAAGAGGCGTCCGCCGGCCGGCGCGGCGGTGCTGAGGGGCGACATCACCAGAGCCATCCGCCGCGCCCTGATGCAGGAACTCGCCGCGGTCGGATACGGGCGGCTCTCCATCGAGGCGGTGGCCCGCCGGGCCGGGGTGAGCAAGACCGCGATCTACCGCCGGTGGAGCTCGAAACTCGACCTGGTGATCGAGACCGTGGTCGCCGCCGCCGGCAGCAAACTGCCCGCGCTGGACACCGGCAGCCTGCGCGGCGACCTGACGCTGCTGTTCCAGGTGGTCGCCCACGCGCTGCGCCACCCGCTGGCCTCGCAGATCATCCCCGACCTGCTCGCCGAGGCGGCCCGCAACCCGACCATCGACGAGACCCTCCAGCAGCTGCTGCGGGCCAAGCAGCAGGAGATCGGCGGGCGGTTGATCGGCCTGGCGGTGGAACGCGGCGAGTTGCCCGCCGACACCGATGCCGACGCGGCGGTCGACCTGATCGTCGGCCCGCTGTACTGGCGGCTGGCCATCGCCCGTACCCCGCTCACCCCGACCTACCTGGACCAGTTGGTGGAGTCGGTGGCCGTCGGGCTGACCGCGAACGGCTCGGTGCCCCGCCAGCGGGAGGCTCCGATGCCCCGGTGAGCGGCTCCGCGCCCCGCCCGGCAATCTCCGCGACGCCGCCACGCCGCCCACCGGCCATCGGCGGAGGGTGGTTGCGGTTACCCTGCTCTCCGGACCGGAGCCGGGCGACCGTCGCGTACCGCCGCCCGCCCGCCGCACGACTCTCGCGCACCTTGCCCGTACGACGACAAGGACGACCCGTGCCGAACGCCGACCCCGTTGCCGTGGCGCCCCCGCCCGCCGCGCCCCCGCCCGCCGCGCCGGCCACCGGGCGACCGCAGCCCGCGCACCGGCTGCGGTCGGCGCTCGCCGCCGCCCCGGCCGTCATCACCGACGCGGCAGTGCTGGGCTTCGCGCTGTGGACGGTGCTCTACCACGCGTCCTTCCTGTTCGGGCTGCGCCCGTCGGTGACGTTCCTGATCTGGCTGGTCGGCTGCGTCCTGGTCACCGCCCTGGTCGGGGTGCGCGCCCTGCGCCGGGCCCGCGTCCCTGCCCCGGCGGGTGCGGCTTCCGACGCCGCCCCGGCGCCGGCGGCTTCCGACGCCGCCCCGGCGGGCGGCACGGGCCAGCCGCGCCGTTGGCTGCTGCCCGTGGTCGCCGCCGGGGTGGTCGCCGCCGTCACCGCCGGCCTCGCCGGCACCCCGGCCGGCGACGTGCTCTCCTGGTGGGTCCCGGCCGCCGCCGGCGCGGTCGCGGGCCTCGGTGCCATGCTGCTCACCCGGCGGGCGTGGCGGGCCGACGACGCGGCCCCGCCCGCGCCACCGGCCCCCACCGCCCTCCAGTCCGGGTACGCGCTGCTGATCTCGGTCGGCGTGGCGATCTCCTCGCTCTACCTGGCCCGCAACACCCCGGACGACGTCTACTACGTCGGCAGGACGGTCTGGGTGGCCGAGCGGGACCTGGTGCCCACCAACGACTTCCTGTTCACCGAGAACGTCGCCCCGGCGATGGGTTCGCTGCCACCCACCCCGTCGATCGAGGTGTTCGACGGCGCGCTCGCCCACGTGCTCGGCATCCACGGCGCGTCCGCCACCTGGTACCTCGCGTTGCCGGTGATGGCGGTGCTGGCCGTCCTCGCGCTGTGGCGGCTCACCCACCGGTGGGCCCCGCGCCGGCCGGTGCTCGCGTTCAGCGTCGCGGTCGCCTACCTCTACCTGGTGGCCGGCTCGGACGCCGCGCTCGGCACCTTCCACCTGCCCCGCCTCTACGAGGGCAAGGGGATGTTCGTCTCGGCGGTCATCCCGCTGATGTGGCTCTACCTCACCGAGTGGTTCGACACCCGGTCGCGCCGCTCGCTGCTGCTCGTCTTCGCGCTCTCGGTCACCGCGGCCGGGCTCACCACCACCTCGGCGATCATCCTGCCGATGCTGGTCGGCGCGGCCGGCTTCGCGATGCTGCTGGTCGGCCGGTGGAAGGACGCGGTGATCGGCGGGCTCGCCGCCGTGGCGTACCCGGTGGGGGCGATCGTGGTGTCCCGGCTCGTGCTGGGCGGGATGAACGCCGCCGGCGCGGACGACGCCTTCTTCGACGCCGAGTACACCTACCGGCGGACGTTGCTGGTCGGCATCGTCGGGGTGATCAGCGGCCTGGCGCTGTGGTGCGGCCCGCTGCTGGCCCGCCGCCGCACCCCGGCGCTGCTGGCCGCCGGTGCCGCCCTGGTGATGAGCGTGCTGCTGGTGCCCGGCGTGCTGGAGACGCTCGGCGCGCTGACCGGCATCTCCGTGGTGCTCTGGCGGGTGCCGTGGCTGCTCGCCCTGCCGACCCTGATCGGTCTGCTCTGCACGGTGTCCGTCCCGTCGCCGTCGCGGCTGCTGCGCGGCGCGGTGGGCGGGCTGGTCGCCGCCGCGATGGTCACCTCGTTCGCCGTCTGGGCCACCCCGATGTGGTCGCCGGACAGTTGGGTGGAGACGCACACCCGCCCCACCTGGAAGCTGCCCCAGCAGCGGCAGCAGATCGCCTTCTGGATCGCCGGGCAGGACCGGCCGGCAGGGCTGGTGCTCGCCCCCTCGACGATCATGCGAACCTCGCTGATCGTGACCAGCCGGGTCCGGGTCGTCCTGCCCCGCGACTTCTACCTGGTGGAGTACGACCTGAACTCCGACTTCGCCAAGGACCGGCTGCTGCTGGCCCACTTCGCCGACGGGCGCGAGAAACCCGGCCGGGAGCAGGTCGCCACCGCCCTCGACCGGGTCGGCGTCGGCACCATCTGCGTCTACAACGGCAACCGCTACGCCCGCGACATGGCCGTCGAGCTGGGCTTCGAGGAGTTCGCCTCGCGTCGGGGACCGGGCGCGACGACCTGCTACGGCAGGTCGGGCTGAGCAACTGACACCCGGTGTCGTCCGGGAGGTATCGTCGCGTCTGCCCGAAATGGAGCCGGATACCCGAGCGACACCGGGGCGTCCCCTCACGTTAAAGTCGCAGTCACCCGCAGGCCGCTCGGTCGGTCGCGGTGCTGCGGTCACCCAGTCGTTCGACGCGACGCCGACCGCCGGGCCCTGCCCGTCATCGATCTCGTAGGGAGCGTCCTCCTTTGTTCGGCACGTTACTGGAACGCACCGGCACCGCCGCCCGAGGCGCGCTGCTGGTGCTGACCTACCTGGTCATGCTCGTCGCGGGCGGCTTCGGGTGGGTGGTCCTGTTCGCCGTGGCCGGGCTGGCCGCCGTCGTCGGTGAGTTCGCCGTCACCCGCTGGTCGCCGCCGTCGGAGACGCTGCTCGAGAAGGTCGGCCTCAACCGGGGTTACCGGCAGCTCAGCCGGGACCTGGCGACCGTCCTGCTGGTCGCCGCCACGGTCCCGCTCACCGCTGTCGAGTTGACCTGGCTGCTGGTGCTCCCGGCGGCGGTCTGGGTGATCGCGGTCTTCGCGGGCGCGCTCAACACCATGATCGACCGCCGGAACCCGATCTCCGCGCTGGTCCGCAACATCGAGTTGGGCCCGATCCGCTCGGCGCCCCGCCCACCGGCCTGGATCGCCGACCTGGCCGGCGTCCAGCTCGCGGTGCTCAACGTGCTGCTGATCCCGGCCGCCGTGGTCGCCGCGGTCCGGGCCGACGCCGTCCCCGTCCTGGCGGTCGCCGCGTTGGCCGCCGGTCTCGCCGCGCTGGTCGGCGCGGTGGTCGCGGTGACCTGGCTGCGCGGCCGGGGCACCGGCAAGAGCCCGGTGCTGCCGGTGCTCCAGCGCTGGCTCGACAACCACCGCCCCGAGGTGGCGCTCTACTTCGCCGGCCCGGCCAAGGACGTCTACCAGGCCAACATGTGGCTGGCCCCGACCGAGGCGCTGCACCAGCGGGCGGTCGTGCTGATGCGCAGCAAGGAGGCGTTCTTCGAGCTGGCCGACACCCGGCTGCCGGTGATCTGCGTGCCGACCGGACCGGACTTCATGAACCTCGAACTGGGCACCGTCCGGGCCGCCCTCTACGCGGCGAACGTCGGCGCGAACATCCACATGCTGCGCGAGCCGGGCATGAAGCACGTCTTCGTCGGCCACGGCGACAGCGACAAGCAGGCCAGCGTCAACCCCTACAGCAAGGTGTACGACGAGGTCTGGGTCGCCGGTCTGGCCGGCCGGGAGCGGTACGCGCGCGCTGCGGTCGGCGTACGGGACGACGACATCGTGGAGATCGGCCGACCCCAGCTCGCCGGGGTGCACACCTTCGGTTCGACGGCCCCCGACCGGCCGTTCACCGTCCTCTACGCCCCCACCTGGGAGGGTTGGCTCGACGACGACCCCTACCACACCTCGCTGGTGCTGATGGGGGAGCGGATCGTCCAGGGCGTGCTGGCCACCCCGCAGGTCCGGCTGGTCTACAAGCCGCACCCGCTGACCGGCTCCCGGTCCAGGGAGGCCAAGGCGGTGCACGAGCGGTTGGTGTCGCTGGTCCGGGCCGCCGGTGGCGATCCGGACGCCGGGTCGCTGGACGGCCCCGGGCACCGGGTGGTCACCGGCCGGGTTCCCGCACTGTTCGACTGCTTCAACCAGACCGACCTGCTGGTCAGTGACATATCCAGTGTGGTCTCCGACTTCGTGCAGAGCCAGCGGCCGTACGTGGTGGCCAATCCCAGCGGGCTGCCGGAGGACGAGTTCCGGCGCGAGTTCCCCACCTCCCGGGGGGCGTACCTGCTCTCCCGGGACTGCGGTGAGCTGGCGAAGATCCTCGCGCTGACCCGGGCCGGCGACGACCCGATGACCGACGCCCGGCGGGACCTGAAGACCTACCTGCTCGGCCCGGCCGAGACCAACCCGATGGACCGGTTCCAGGAGGAGATCGGTCGGCTCTGCCACTGACCGGCTGTGCTGTGGGGCCCGGGACGACCACTCGTCCCGGGCCCCGCGCCGTTGACCGGACGGCGGCACCGGGCCGACGGTCGGGGTGGTCGAGGTGGTCGGAGTCCCACAGCCCGGCCCGGGGTTCCCCGCCGTTTCCACCGCACGGGTGTTTCTGCCACCATTCGCTCGTCATCCGTACGACGAATGGGGATCACCGGTGCGCATCCTGCTGGTCGAGGACGACCGACGGGTGGCCGCCGCCCTCGCCTCGGCGTTGACCCGACGCGGGTACGAGGTCGAGCACGCCGCCACCGTCGCCGCCGCGCTCTCCGCCGCCCCCTGCGATCTGGTCCTGCTCGACCTCACCCTGCCCGACGGGGACGGCACCGAGGTGTGCCGGGAGTTGCGGCGGCGCAGCAGCCAGCTCGGCATCATCGCGGTCACCGCCCGGGGCGAGGAACGTGACCGGGTGCTCGGGTTGCGACTCGGCGCCGACGACTACGTGGTGAAACCGTTCTCGATGGTGGAGTTGCAGGCCCGGATCGAGGCGGTGCTGCGGCGGGCGGCCAACGCGGTGCCGGCGCCGGACCTCATCGAGGCCGGTCCGGTCCGCATCGACGTGTCCGGCCGGACGGTCACCGTCGACGGCGAGCCGGTGGCGCTGACCCGTAAGGAGTTCGACATCCTGCTCTCGCTGGCCCGCCAGCCCGGCACGGCGGTGCCCCGGGACCGCATCCTGCTCGACGTCTGGGGCACCACCTGGGCCGACCGGCACACCGTCGAGGTGCACGTCGGCTCGCTGCGCGGCAAGCTCGGCGACCCCCGGTTGGTGGAGACCGTACGCGGGGTCGGGTACCGGCTCCGGGCGGCGTGAGGGGCAGCCGGTGCGTCGTCGACTGGTGATCAGCTACCTGCTGCTGATGGTGTTGGTGCTCCTGGCGTTGGAGACCCCGCTCGCGGCCACCCTGGCGTCCCGGGAGACCGACCGGGTGCGCGCCGACCGGCTCGCCGACGCGACCCGGTTCGCCTCGCTGGCCGGGCCGGCGTTGCGCGGGGGTGGTGCCGGGCCGCTGACCGGCGAGCTGGTCAGCTACGACCAGCTGTACGGCATCGGTGCGGCGGTGGTCGACCGGGACGGCCGGACGCTTGTGGTGTCGGCCAGCTGGAGCACCGGCCGGGACACCCGGGCGGCGCTGGACAGCGCGTTGGCCGGGCAGCAGTTCAACGGGTCGGACTCGGTGTGGCCCTGGGTGGACGGCCCGCTGGTGGTGGCGGTGCCCATCAACGACGGCGGTGAGGTGCTCGGTGCGGTGGTCACCGCCACCCCGGTGGAGAAGGTCCGCCGCACTGTCACCGCCTGGTGGCTGCTGCTCGCCGGGATCGGACTGCTCGCCGTGCTGGCCTGCGTCTCCACCGCGTTCGGGCTGGCCGGCTGGGTGTTGCGCCCGGTGACCGAACTGGACGCGGTGACCCATGAGATCGCCGAGGGGGACCGGGGTGCCCGGGTGCAGGACCGGTGGGGTCCGCCCGAGCTGCGCCGGCTGGCGGCCAGCTTCAACCACATGGCGGCGGTGGTCTCCGACGTGATGGACCGGCAACGGGCCTTCGTCGCGCACGCCAGCCACCAGTTGCGCAACCCGCTGACCGCGCTGCGGCTGCGGGTGGAGGAGTTGGGACCGAGCGTGGTCGACCCGGACGGACGGGCCGAGCACCGGCTGGCCCTGGAGGAGACCGACCGGTTGGCGCTGGTCCTCGACGGGCTGCTCACCCTGGCCCGCGCGGAGCGCGAGCAGAACGAGCGGGTCACCGTGGACGCGGCGGCGGTGGCCGCGTCCCGGGTCGCCGCGTGGGAGCCGCTGGCCCGGCACCGCTCGGTCACCCTGCGCCTGGCGGCGTCCGGCCCGGCGTACGCGCGGACCGTGCCCACCGCCGTCGACCAGGCGTTGGACGCGCTGATCGACAACGCGATCAAGTTCAGCGGTGACGGCGGGGAGGTGACCGTGGCGGTCCGGAACGCCGACGGGGGCACCGCCCTGGAGGTGCGCGACACCGGCCCGGGGATGACGCCTGGCCAGCTCGACCAGGCCACCGAACGGTTCTGGCGGGCCCCCGACACGCAGAACATCGAGGGTGCCGGCCTCGGCCTCACCATCGTGGCGGTGCTGGTGGACGCCTCCGACGGTCGGCTCACCATGCATCCCGGCGAACCGCGCGGCCTGGTCGCCGAGCTGTGGTTCCCTGCCCCGCCCGACACCGACACCGACCCCGGATCCGGTGCCCGGTCCGTCGACGCGGCCCTGCCCGCCGGCTGAGGTCAGGGTTTGGCGGACCGGTACCAGTCGGCCGCGCCCGGGTGCAGCGGCAGCGGGGTGGTGGCGATCGCCGAGCGGGGACTCATCCGGCCGGCTGCCGGATGTGCGGCGGCCAACTCTGCCCGACGCTCCATCAGCAGCCGGGTGACCTCCCGGACCAACGGCTCCGGCAGATCCGCCCGGACGATCAGATAGTTGGGGTTGGCGACAGTGGTGACCGGATCCACCCCGTACACCGAGCGGGGGATGTCCCGGGAGACGTACACCTCGCGGTAGCTACGGCGCAGCGGTTCGGTCCACTCGCCCAGGTCCACCAACCGGATCGAGATGGCGTCGGACAGCGCCGCCACCCCGCGTACCGGCAGGCCGCCGGAGAAGAAGAAGGCATCGATCCGGCCGGCCCGCAGTGCCGTCACCGAGTCGTCCAGGCCCAGGTGTTCCTGGCGGATCCGGTCGCCGCCGAGTCGGGCCACCTCCAGCAGGCGGGTCGCGGTGATCTCGGTGCCGGAGCCGGGGGCGCCCACCGAGACCCGCCGCCCGCGCAGGTCGGCGAGGTCGCGGATCGGACCGCCGGCGGTGGTGACCAGGTGCAGCAGGTCGTCGTAGACCCGGGCCACCGCGAGTACCTTCGGCGGGCTGGTCGGGGTGGTGTCGAGCACGTCGGCCTGGGTGAAGCCCAGTTCGGCGGCGCCCGAGCCGACCAGCCGGACGTTCTCGGCGGAGGCGGCGGTGACCACCACGCTGGCCCGTACCCCGGGCAGCTCGCGGTTGAGGACGGTGGACAGGGACTGGCCGAAGGCATGGTAGACGGCGGTCGGGCTACCGGTGGCGATCCGGATCCGGACCGGCTCGTCGGGGGAGTCCTGACAGGCGGCGAGCCCGCCGAGCGCGACGACCAGCAGCATCAGCAGCACCCCGCCGGCGGAGGCAGGCCGCCGGCAGCGTCCGGTCCAGCTAGGGCTCACGCGGTGCACTCTGCGCTGTCACCGCTCTCGGCGCAACCTCAGCCGGCCGGTCCGGGGCCCGGGTTCCGGGTCAGCTCGCGGCGCGGACAGCCCCGGTCCGGGTGAGCCGGCAGGATCCGGCCGGCGGCGTCGGCGGCACGGCGGTCAGGCGCCGGTGGGCAGGCGGACCGGGGCCAACGCGGCCCGTTCCATGATCCGTAGCCGGTCCGGGCCGTCCGCGACGCTCACCACCAGACAGCCGGCCCCCGGTCGCAGCAGTGCCGACACCTCCAACAGGGACGCCGACCGGACCAGCACGGCGGCCAGCTCCCGATCGGCCAGCCGGATGCCGAGGATGTGCCGGCGGACGTGCCGCCCGCCGGCCATCAGCGCCGAGCGCCAGGCCGCCGCGGCGAGCCGGGCCCGCCAGGCGGCCCGGGGGGTGGAGGAACCGACGGCCGGTCCGAGCAGCTCCCGCCGTCCCTGCCGCCAACCCGCCTCCCGCAACGTCGCGTACCCGGTGAGTCGGTCCGCCGGCACGTGCAACCGGTGCAGCTCGTACCGGCGGCGCAGGCCACCGGTGACCACCTCGTGCGCGACCGGCACGTCCAGCCGGACCAGCAACTGCCGCAACCGCAGCGCGGCGTCCTCCCGGTTGAACTCCACCACCCCCCGCTCGGATGGCGGTGTCGGTCCCGGCCTGGTGACCGCCGGGGCCGGCGTGCAGCGCACCAGGCAGGCCACCTCGAACGCGTCGGCCAGGGTCATCCAGTCCAGCGGTGGCGGGGTCGACGGGAGGCGCGGCCGGTCGAGCAGGCGGGGTTCGGGGGTCATCTGACCGTTCCTTCTCGGTTTCGGGTCCCCTTACCGTCACCTGCCGGTCCCTGCGTCTCCAGCCATCCGCACCGGAATTGAGGAAATCTTGCGTTCCTACAGTTCGGTCACCACCACCTCGACCAGCCGGGGGCGGCCCGCCGTCACCGGCTGCTGGTCGACCTGGTACTTCAGGTCACGCAGCGCGCCGACCAGGGCGGTGGCGCTGCGCGGCCGGGCGCCGGCGACCAGCAGGTCGCGGACCAGCCGTCCCTTGGTCGCCTTGTTGAAGTGGCTCACCACCGTGCGTTCCCCCGGCCGGCGTTCGTGCAGCACCCGCACGGTGACGGTCCGTGCGGCCAGCTCCGCCGGCGGCGTCCAGGTCGCCGCGTAGGCGGCGGAGCGCAGGTCCAGCACCGGGCCGCCGCCGGCCGCCGCCGTCAGCACCGGCGACAACACCCTTCGCCAGTACGCCGACAGCGCCCCCACCCCCGGCAACCGCGCCCCGATCGGGCACCGGTACGGCGGGATCCGGTCGGTGAGTCGTACCGCGCCCCACAGGCCCGAGCTGACCAGCACCGAGCGGCGGGCTGCCCGCAGCGCTCCCGGAGGCAGGGTGGCCAGACCGAGCGCCTCGTAGAGCACCCCGGTGTAGACCTGCCCGGCCGGTGCGGTGGCGGCCCGGTCCAGCCGGGCGTTACGGGCCAGTTCGCCACGCTGACCGACGGTCAACCCGAGAGCGGCCAGCGCGGCGTCCTCGGTACCGTCGGACCCGTCGAGGGACATCAGCGCGGTCAACACCTCCTCCCGGGCCGGGGTCAGCTCGGGCAGGGAGAGCCGGGACAGGTCGAGCCGACGACCGGTGCCGGCGTCGGCCTTTCCCTCGGAGGGCGGCAGCAGGATGAGCACCCGGAGAGCGTACGGGCCGAGGTCAGCGCCCCGGCCGCACGGCACTCGTCGGGTGGTACACCCGATAGCCTGACACCTCGACCAGCCGGGCGGTGTCGGCCCGGTCACCGAGCAGGTCACGCAGCCGACGCTCGGCCGGGGAGTCGACCGGCAGCACGTACCCGGGCCGCGCCGCCCGCTCCACCCGACGCCAGTACGGCCGGTAGCGGTTGTACCCCGGGCCGAGCTGCCCGTCGAGCACCGCGCAGACCACCCGTTCACCGGTGTCGAAGGTCAACCGGTTGCAGGTCCAGTAGTCGCCGTAGACCTCCCGCAGGCCGGTACGGCGTACCGCGTCGGCAAGTTGCCGGGCCCGCCGCTGGTCGGCCATGGGGCCGTCCAGGGCCACCAGGAACAGGCCGGTCGCCACCACTGCGGCGGTGGTCAACCCGGCCAGCACCGCCGTGGCACCCGCCCCGACCAGCCGGCCGGCCATCCCCACGGTGCCCCGCCAGCAGGCCGCCGCCGCCAGCCAGAGCGGCCAGAGCACCGCAGGCAGGGAGATCTGCAACACCGACAGGTAGCGGGCGTTGGCAAGCGGTTCGGTCGCGGCGAGCGGGCTGCGGACGTACGCCAGCAGGGTCAGGGCGGCACCGGCGAGCAGGGTGAGCTGGGTGACCGGCCGGACCCGCACGGCCGTCGGGCGGCGCGCGGCCCGGCGGTAGCCGACCAGCGCGAGCACGGCGGCGGTGGCCACCAGCACCGGGTAGAGCACGCCGAACCACTCCTGCCAGCGGGCGCAGCCGGTGGGCGGGCAGAGGCCGCTGGCCAGCGGCACCCCTTCCAGCAGCCCGCCCCGCAGCCGGTCCGCCCACGGTGGCGGCGGGCCGGTGCCGGCGCTGAGCTGACGCAGCACCGACAGCGAGTCCGCGCCCGGCGGCGCGGTCAGGTTGTCCCAGACCAGCGGGGCCACGCCGAGCCCGAAGCCGGCCACCAGCAACAGCCCCGGCCAGCCCGACAATTCCCGGCGGACGGCGTAGATCAGCAGCAGGCCGGCGACCGCCAGGTAGGGCGCGAGCAGCCAGTCCGACCAGAGCGCCGCCCCGGCGAGCAACCCGGCCAACCCCACCGCCGCCGCCCGCCGCCACCAGGTGCGCCGCCACCGGACCCGTGGCCCGGCCAGGCCCACCGCGATCAGCAGGATCGCCAGCACCATCGGCTTCCCCTCGGCCCGCCCACCGACCACGGTGAGCTGGTCGCGGACCACCCGTTCGGTGCCGAGTGCCAGCAGCCCCACGGTGAAGGTGGCGAACCACGGCCGGTAGAGCCGTCGGGTCAGCCGGTAGGACAACCAGAGGAAGACCGCGTACAACGCGACGAGTGGCAGTCGCAGCACCGGCCAGTCCGCCCCGGCCAGCGCCACCAGCGGGGCCGCCAGGTACGACTCGATCATGCCCATGTAGTGCTGCCCGTACAGGAAGACCGGGTGTTCCCGGCCGTCGGCGATGTGCATCGCGGCCAGCCCGAAGGTCGCCTCGTCGCTGTTCGCGGCGGGCACCGTCAGCAGGGTCAGGACCAACCGGTAACCCACCCCGGCCAGCCCGAGCAGCAGCGCGACCAGCGCCGGACGGTCGAACCGCGCGCGGTCGGGCGGTACAGGTGTCGACACGACCAACGCCTCCGTCGTCGTCCCGGCCGGAGTCTGGCACGCCGACCGGCACTCCCGGGCCGAAACGGGCAAAACGGCGACTGGCCGGCACTCCGGCCTGCCTGCAGTGTCGGCCCGTCGGGCACCTGCCGTGTTGGCCTGTCCGGCATCCGCCGCGCCGGCCCGCCGGTGCACGGTCGGCCGCCGAACCCGCCCGCCGACCTGGGCGCTCGTTCGCTGTGCTGCTGGTCGCTCGCCTGGCCGCTGCCGGGCTCCTGTGGCAGGGTTGCACCGTGCCCTCCTCCTCCACCACGAGCCAGTTGGCCGTGCCCACCCTGCACCGGGCGGCGCGGATCGAGGACGCCCTGCACCAGTTGGTGGAGCGCCGGCTGCGACGCACCGGATGGCAACCCAACATCGTCGCGTACGCCGGCTACGGCGCCCCCGGCTGGGCGCGGGTGCTGTGCCGGGTGCTGCTCAGCCGCCCCGACCGTCGGCAGGGCCGGCTGGAGAAGGTACGCGGCTGGCGTAGCTTCGCCACCCTGCCCGCCAAGCACGTCGAGGTCACCATCGAGGCGGGCGACGGCGTGCACACCGCCCGCGCCGACCGCAGCGGCTTCGTCGACACGGTGGTCAAGGCCGACTTCACCCCCGGCTGGGCCTCGGTGCGGCTGCGGGTGGCCGACGCCGAACCGGTCGAGGCACTGGTCCGGGTCATCGACCCGAAGGTGCGCCTCGGCATCCTTTCCGACATCGACGACACGGTCATGGTGACCGCGCTGCCCCGGCCCATGCTGGCCGCGTGGAACACCTTCGTCCTCGACGAGCACGCCCGCACGGCGGTGCCCGGCATGGCGGTGCTCTATGAACGCCTGGTCACCGCCCACCCGGGCAGCCCGGTGTTCTACCTGTCCACCGGCGCGTGGAACGTCGCGCCGACGCTTACCCGGTTCCTGTCCCGGCACCTCTACCCGGCCGGCCCGCTGCTGCTCACCGACTGGGGGCCGACGGCCGACCGCTGGTTCCGCAGCGGCCGGGAGCACAAGCGGGCCACCCTGGCCCGGTTGGCCACCGAGTTCCCCGACGTGCGCTGGCTGCTGATCGGCGACGACGGGCAGCACGACCAGGAGATCTACCGGGAGTTCGCCGCCGCCCACCCGGAGAACGTCGCCGGGGTGGCGATCCGCCGGCTCTCGCCGACCCAGTCGGTGCTCGCCGGCAGCCTGCCCGTGCCGAACGACAGGCCGTCGTCGGCGGGGCCGGTGGGGCAGAAGTGGCTCTCCGCCCCCGACGGCGCGGGGCTGTGGAAGCTGCTCCGCGACGCCGGCCTGGTCTGAGCTGCCCGACCGGCGTCCCGTGCGGGTGGTTCAGTCGCGGCGGAGCCAGAGTACGCCGAGCGGGGGGACCCGCAGCGCCACCGAGGCGGGCAGGCCGTGCCAGGGGACGTCCTGGGCGTGCACCGCGCCGAGGTTGCCCACCCCGGAGCCGCCGTAGTGCTGGGCGTCGGTGTTGATCACCTCGGTCCAGCTGCCGCCGGCCGGTAGGCCGACCCGGTAGTCCTCCAGCGGGCTCGCGGAGAAGTTCGCCACGCAGACCAGGGTCGCGCCGTCCGGGGCGATCCGGACGAAGGAGGCCGCGTTGTTGGCGACGTCGTCCCCGGCGATCCAGCGGAACCCGGCCGGGTCGGTGTCCTGCGCCCACAGCGCCGGGGTGTCCCGGTAGGCGGCGTTGAGGTCGGCGACCAGCCGCTGCACCCCGGCCCGCGCCGGATCGTGCAGGAGATACCAGTCCAGCCCGCGTTCCTCGCTCCACTCCCGGTCGTCGCCCAGCTCGCAGCCCATGAAGAGCAGTTGCTTGCCCGGATGCGCCCACATGTACGCCAGCAGCGCCCGTACGTTTGCCAGCCGTTGCCAGGTGTCGCCGGGCATCTTGCCGGCCAGTGAGCCCTTGCCGTGCACCACCTCGTCGTGGCTGATCGGCAGCACGTAGTTCTCGCTCCAGGCGTACGCCAGGGAGAAGGTGAGCTGATGGTGGTGGTGCTGCCGGTAGATCGGGTCCTTCGCGGTGTAGAGCAGGGTGTCGTGCATCCAGCCCATGTTCCACTTGAAGCCGAAGCCGAGCCCGCCGTCGGCGGTGGGCCGGGTCACCCCGGGCCAGGCGGTGGACTCCTCGGCGATCATCACCACCCCGGCGTGGTGCTTGTAGACGGTGGCGTTGACCTCCTGCATGAAGGCGATCGCCTCCAGGTTCTCCCGGCCGCCGTGCTGGTTGGGCAGCCACTGCCCCTCGGGGCGGGAGTAGTCCAGGTAGAGCATCGAGGCGACCGCGTCCACCCGCAGGCCGTCGATGTGGAACTCGTCGCACCAGTAGAGCGCGTTGGCGACCAGGAAGTTGCGCACCTCCCGGCGGCCGAAGTCGAAGACGTACGTGCCCCAGTCGGGGTGCTCGCCGCGACGCGGGTCGGGGTGCTCGTAGAGCGGGGTGCCGTCGAAGCGGGCCAACGCCCACTCGTCCTTGGGGAAGTGCGCGGGCACCCAGTCCAGCAGCACCCCGATGCCGGCGGCGTGCAGCCGGTCCACCAGGTGCCGGAAGTCGTCCGGGTCACCGAACCGGGAGGTGGGCGCGAAGTAGCCGGTGACCTGGTAGCCCCAGGAACCGCCGAACGGGTGCTCCATCACCGGCAGGAACTCCACGTGCGTGAAGCCCATCTCGGTGACGTACGCGGTGAGCTGCTCGGCCAGCTCCCGGTAGCCGAGGCCGGGCCGCCACGAGCCGAGGTGCACCTCGTACACGCTCATCGGTTCCTGGTGCGGCTGCCGGCGGGCCCGGCGCTCCAGCCATCGCGCGTCGGTCCACTCGTAGCGGGACCGGTGCACCACCGAGGCGGTGGCGGGCGGCACCTCCGCGTAGTTGGCAAGCGGGTCGGCCTTGTCCCGCCACTGCCCGTCGGCACCGAGGACGCGGTACTTGTAACGCGCCCCCTCCGGTGCGCCGGGCACGAAGATCTCCCAGACGCCGCTGGACCCGAGGCAGCGCATCGGCCAACCGTCGTCCGGCCCCCAGCCGACGAAGTCGCCGATCACCCGCACCCCACGGGCGTTGGGTGCCCACACCGAGAAGGCGACGCCGTCGTCGCGCACCCGCGCGCCGAGCGCCTCCCAGAGCCGCTCGTGCCGGCCCTCGCCGATCAGGTGCAGGTCCAGCTCGCCGAGGGTCGGCGGGTGACGGTACGGGTCGTCGGTGAGCCAGCCGTCGACCTCGACCCGGTAGTCGAGCACGCTGCCCTCGACGCGGGCCTCGAAGACGCCGACGTCGTGCACCCGCTTCATCGGGTGCCGGTCGTCGCCCACCAGCAGCACCACGTCACCGGCGCCCCGCCGCATGGTGCGGATCGTGGTCCACCCGTCGGCGGGGTGCGCGCCGAGCAGGGCGTGCGGGTCGTGCGTCGCGCCGGCGATCAGCTGGTCCATCTGGCGTCCTTCGAGGCGGGGTCGGTCGGAGTACTGCCGTGCGGGGTCCGGCCGGTCCTGGTCCGGCCGTTCTTGAATTTGCGGCCGGTCCCGGCGGTGCGGGTCGTGGTGGGGTCGGGCGACCGGGCGACCTCAGGGGCGGGCGCGGTCGGCGCGGTGCCGCCGGAGAGCTCGCCGGGCACGTCCTCGACGGTCAGCGCGGCCGGTTCCGTACCGGCCGGCATCGCGGTGGGCGGTGTCGGCGGGCGGCGGATCGTCAGCACGTGCGCGGGTTGCAGGTACGGGTCGAGCCGGACCGCGTTGCGCTGGCCCCACTCGTAGCCGGCCCCGGTCAGCTCGTCGTGCACGGTGAACCGCTCGTGCCAGTCGAAGCCGAGCGCCGGCATGTCCAGGGTGGTGTTGCCCCACTGCACGGTGTGCGAGTCGAACGAGCAGACCACGATGACCGTGTCGCCGGTGTCCGGGTCGCGCTTGGACCAGCAGAGCAACGCCGGGTTGTCGATGTCGTGGAAGACCAGGTTGCGCAGCCGGTGCAGGGCCGGGTGCTCCCGGCGTACCCGGTTGAGGGTGGCGACGAACGGGGCGAGCGAGCGGCCGTGCGCCTGCGCGCCGGCCCAGTCCCGGGGGCGCAGCTCGTACTTCTCGTTGTCGAGGTATTCCTCGGCGCCGGGGCGGGCGACGTGCTCGAACAGCTCGAAACCGGCGTAGATGCCCCAGGACGGGCTGAGCAGCGCGGCCAGCACCGCCCGGATCTTGAACATCGGTGGCCCCCCGTGTTGCAGGGACTCGTGCAGGATGTCGGGCGTGTTGGGCCAGAAGTTCGGCCGCATCCAGTCGACCGAGGCGACCAGCTCCTCGCAGTACTCCCGCATCTCGGCCGCCGTCGTACGCCAGGTGAAATAGGTGTACGACTGGGTGAAGCCGATCTTGCCGAGCCCGTGCATGATCGCCGGCCGGGTGAACGCCTCGGCCAGGAAGAGCACGTCCGGGTCGGTCCGCTTGACCTCGGCGATCAGCCGGTGCCAGAAGTCGAACGGCTTGGTGTGCGGATTGTCCACCCGGAAGATCCGGATGCCCTCGCCGACCCAGTGCCGCACCACCCGCAGCACCTCGGCCCGGATGCCGTCGGGGTCGTTGTCGAAGTTGACCGGGTAGATGTCCTGGTATTTCTTGGGCGGGTTCTCCGCGTACGCGATGCTGCCGTCGGCGCGGGTGGTGAACCACTCCGGGTGCTCGGTCACCCACGGGTGGTCGGGGGCGCACTGCAACGCCAGGTCCATCGCCACCTCCAGGCCCTGCTCGGCGGCGGCGGCGACGAACTCGCGGAAGTCGGCCGGCGTACCCAGGTCGGGGTGGATGGCGTCGTGGCCGCCCTCGGCCGCGCCGATCGCCCACGGCGAGCCGACGTCGTCCGGCCCGGCGGTCAGCGCGTTGTTGCGGCCCTTGCGGTTGACCCGGCCGATCGGGTGGATCGGCGGCAGGTAGAGCACGTCGAAGCCCATCGCCGCGACCCCGGGCAGCCGGTCCAGCGCGGTGACGAAGGTGCCCGAGCGGGCCGGCGCGTCGACGGTGGCCGGGACCGCGCCCTCGGAGCGGGGGAAGAACTCGTACCAGGCGGAGAAGAGGGCCCGGGGGCGGTCCACCCAGAGCAGGTGCGGCGTGCCGGCGGTGACCAGTTCCCGCACCGGGTATGCCCAGAGCAGGTCGGCCAGGTCGAGCGCCGGGGTTACCCGCCGGGCCAGGTCGGCCTCCTTGTCGCCCAGTGCGGCCACCGCCGCCTCGACCCGCCCGGCCTCACCTGCCGGTACGAGTGCCAGGGCGGCGGTCAACACCCGGACGCCCTCGGCCAGGTCGTTGGCCAGTTCGGCCGCCCCCTGCCCGGCGGCGACCTTCTTGGTCACCGCGTTGTGCCAGGTCAGGTACGGGTCCTGGAACGCCTCGACGGTGAAGGTCCACTCGCCGACCGCGTCCGGGCGGATGGTGGCGTGCCACTGGTCCTGCCCCGGTTCACCGGGGAGCATCCGGGTGAACGGGCGGGTCGCGCCGTCCGGGCCGTGCCAGACCACGTTGCAGCCGAGCGCGTCGTGCCCTTCCCGGTAGGCGCGTGCCGACACCGGTACTACCTCGTCGACCACCGCCTTGGCCGGGTAGCGACCGCAGGCGACGATGGGGGAGACGTCTTCGATCGGGAACCGTCCGCTCACCCGCTCAACCTACTGTGCGAGATCCCCTCGCGCTCGGCCCGGCCGGTCCGCCACCCGCTGGAAGGCCGGGTTTCCGCCTCTGACGGTGATCGCCGTCCAGGTCGCCGACGCGGTCGAGGGCTATCCACCGACGACGCGATGGGCCGAGGTCAGGCAATCTGACGGAGGTCGCTGCCGTAGTCGAAGATGATCCGGGCGTCACGTCCAGCGCGTCGTCGTCGCCGTCGTCGCCGTCGTGTAGATCGGCGCGGATGTCGTCCCAGTCATGGAGGTCGCTCATCAGCCCTCCCTCCGTTTCCTCTCGACGGCAGGCCAACCGGCTCTCCGGTGGGTACTCGCCCTGCTGGATGCGGGCGTGCAGGTCGGCGGCTATCTTCCGATAGCCCATCGGGATGGTCATGGACCTGGCTTCGCTCGGCAGCACTTTCGTCGTAGATCGGTATGCCTGTCAGGCATATTTATGCCTGACAGGCATACGACTCTCTGGGGAGTGGTACCCCCGTCGGGGTGACGCACCGGCCAGGCGCTCGACCGGTACTGCTCGCGCTGCCGGTGGGTCGCCGGGGAGTCGGCGCGACCGGAACCCGTCACCGACGTCGAGCCGGTGCTGGCCGCGCTGGCCCGTTGCCACGTCGAGGCACCGGGGGTACGGCCCGGTCGCGCTGGTGCTGCTCAAGGTCGACCGGCCGGAGGTGGCCTGGCTGGCCGCCGACCCGCCCGCCCTGGCCCGCCTCGCCGCCACCCTCCGCGTCAGCCGAGAGCAGCCGACATGGTCGAGGAGGACGGGGCCCTATGCCAGTAGCGAGCGGTACAGCTCCAGGGTCTGGACGGCGATGGCGTCCCAGGAGAAGTGCTCCACGGCCCGTCGTCGGCCGGCGAGACCGAACATCCCGGTGCGCTTCGGGTCGGCCAGCAGCTCGTTGATCGTCTTGCCCAGGTCGGCGACGAACCGGTCCGGGTCGAGCGGGTTGCCGCTGCCGTCGCCGGCCTGCTCGATCGGCACCAGCAGCCCGGTCTCGCCGTCGGCGACGACCTCGGGAATGCCGCCGGTGGCGGTCGCCACCACCGCCGTCTCGCAGGCCATCGCCTCCAGGTTGACGATGCCCATCGGCTCGTAGACCGAGGGGCAGACGAAGATGGTGGCGTGGGTGAGCACCTGGATCACCTCGGGCTTGGGCAGCATCTCGGCCACCCAGACCACCCCGGACCGGTTGGCCCGCAGCTCGGTGACCAGCCCCTCCACCTCGGCGGCGATCTCCGGGGTGTCCGGGGCGCCGGCGAGCAGCACCAACTGGGTGTCGGCGGGCAGCTCCCGGGCCGCGCGCAGCAGGTAGGGCAGGCCCTTCTGCCTGGTGATCCGCCCCACGTACACCACGCTGGGGCGGGCGGGGTCGATGCCGAGCCGGTCCAGCACGTCGGTGCCGTGGTCCGGGGCGTACTGGGCGGTGTCGATACCGTTGTAGACCACCCGGACCCGGTCCGGGTTCACCGCCGGGTAGGCGGTCAGCACGTCCCGCCGCATCCCCGCACTGACCGCGACGATCGCGTCGGCGGACTCCATGGCCGTCCGCTCGCACCAGGAGGAGAGCGCGTAGCCGCCGCCGAGCTGTTCGGCCTTCCACGGGCGCAGCGGTTCCAGGCTGTGCGCGGTCACCACGTGCGGCACCCCGTACAGCAGCTTGGCGGTGTGCCCGGCCAGGTTGGCGTACCAGGTGTGGCTGTGCACCACGTCGGTGCCGGCGCACCCGGCGGTCATCGCCAGGTCGACGCCCATGGTGCGCAGCGCGGCGTTCGCGCCGGTCAGGCCGGCCGGCTCGGGGTACGCGGTGACGCCCGGCTCGGTGCGCGCCGCGCCGAAGCAGTGCACCCGGACCTCGGCGAGCCGGCGCAGCTCCCGGGCCAGGTACTCGACGTGCACCCCGGCGCCGCCGTACACCTCCGGCGGGTACTCCCGGGTCAGCAGGTCCACGCGCAGCGGGGCGGAGTCGGTCATGCCCGGCACCCTAGTGCAGAAACCGGCCGCGCACCCGGCACGGAACTGTGCCCGTACGAGTGGTGAAGTCGCAGCGGTATGGATAGCGTCTGGTCATGGCTGCCAAGGTGCTCGCGATCGTCCTGGCCGGCGGAGAGGGCAAGCGCCTCATGCCGCTCACCGCGGACCGGGCCAAGCCGGCCGTCCCGTTCGGCGGGATGTACCGCATGGTCGATTTCGTCCTGTCCAATCTGGCGAACGCCGGCTTTCTCAAGATCGTCGTGCTGACCCAGTACAAGTCCCACTCCCTGGACCGGCACATCACCAAGACGTGGCGGATGTCGACGCTGCTCGGCAACTACGTCACGCCGGTGCCGGCCCAGCAGCGACGGGGCCCCTGGTGGTTCGCCGGCTCCGCCGACGCGATCTACCAGAGCTTCAACCTGATCAACGACGAGCAGCCGGAGCACGTGATCGTCTTCGGCGCCGACCACATCTACCGGATGGACCCCCGGCAGATGGTCGACGACCACATCGCCTCCGGCGCGGCGGTCACCGTCGCCGGCATCCGGCAGCCGCTGTCGATGGCCGACCAGTTCGGCGTGATCGAGGTCGGCGAGGACGGCAAGCGGATCCGGGCCTTCCGGGAGAAGCCGACCGACGCGGTGGGCCTGCCCGACGCCCCCGACCAGATCTACGCCTCGATGGGCAACTACGTCTTCTCCACGCGGGCGCTCTGCGAGGCCGTCGAGCGCGACGCGGCCGACAAGACCAGCAAGCACGACATGGGCGGCAGCATCATCCCGATGCTCGTCGAGCGGGGCGAGGCCAACGTCTACGACTTCCAGGACAACGAGGTGCCCGGCAGCACCGACCGGGACCGGGGGTACTGGCGGGACGTGGGGACGCTCGACTCGTTCTACGACGCGCACATGGATCTGATCAACGTGCACCCGGTGTTCAACCTCTACAACTTCGACTGGCCCATCTACACCGACCAGCCGCCGTACCCGCCGGCGAAGTTCGTCCACCAGTGGGGCGAGCGGGTCGGCCGGGCGGTCGGGTCGATGATCTCGCCCGGCGCGGTGATCTCCGGCTCGCTGGTGGAGAACTCGGTCGTCTCGCCCAAGGTCAAGGTGCACTCCTGGGCGCAGGTCGACGGCGCGGTGCTGATGGAGGGCGTCGAGATCGGCCGGCACGCGGTGGTCCGCAACGCCATCCTCGACAAGAACGTCTTCGTGCCCGAGGGCGTCGAGATCGGCGTCGACCTGGAAAAGGACCGGCAGCGTTACACCGTCTCCGACAACGGCATCGTCGTCATCGGCAAGGGCCAGCGCATCGAGCCCTGAGCCGGGTGCGGCCCGGCCCCTGAGCCGGGTGTGGCCCGGCCCCTGAGCCGGGTGTGGCCCGGCCGTCGCCGGGGAAGACAGCGCTCCATCCGTACCATCGAGGAGGTTTCCGCAGTGGCCCACCCCCGTGCCGGACAGCCCGCCGGTCCCGCCGACCTGGTCGACGTGCCCCGGCTGGTGACCGCCTACTACGCCGAGCACCCGGACCCGGACGACCCGGCGCAGCAGGTCTCGTTCGGCACCTCCGGCCACCGGGGGTCCAGCCTGCGCAACGCCTTCAACGAGGATCACATCCTCGCGGTCACCCAGGCGCTCTGCGACTACCGCCGGGAACAGGGCCTGACCGGCCCGCTCTTCCTGGCCCGGGACAGCCACGCGCTCTCCGCCCCCGCCGAGGTCAGCGCGTTGGAGGTGCTCGCCGCCAACGACGTCACCGTGCTGCGGGACAGCCGGGACGGCTACACCCCCACCCCGGCGCTGTCGCACGCCGTGCTCACCCACAACCGGGGGCGCACCGACGGGCTCGCCGACGGCATCGTGATCACCTCGTCGCACAACCCGCCGGACGACGGCGGCTTCAAGTACAACCCGACCAACGGCGGGCCCGCCGACACCGACGTCACGAAGTGGATCCAGGACCGGGCGAACGCGATCCTGGCCGCCGGGCTCAAGGAGGTCAGACGCATCCCGTACGCGCGGGCGCGGGCCGCCGACACCACAGGCACCTACGACTTCCTCGCCGGCTACGTCGACGACCTGCCGTCGGTGCTCGACATCGACGCGATCCGCGACGCCGGGGTGCGGATCGGCGCCGACCCGCTCGGCGGGGCCAGCGTCGCCTACTGGGGTGAGATCGCCGAGCGGCACCGCCTCGACCTCACCGTGATCAACCCACTGGTCGACCCGACCTGGCGGTTCATGACCCTGGACGGGGACGGCAAGATCCGGATGGACTGCTCGTCGCCGAACGCGATGGCGTCGCTGATCGCCGCCCGGGACCGGTTCCAGGTCTCCACCGGCAACGACGCCGACGCCGACCGGCACGGCATCGTCACCCCCGACGGTGGCCTGATGAACCCCAACCACTACCTGGCGGTGGCGATCGGCCACCTGTTCCGTACCCGGTCGCGGTGGAACCCGGCGGCGGCCGTCGGTAAGACCCTGGTCTCCTCCTCGATGATCGACCGGATCGCGGCCGACCTGGGCCGGCCGCTGCTGGAGGTGCCTGTCGGCTTCAAGTGGTTCGTCCCCGGGCTGCTCGACGGCACTGTCGGCTTCGGCGGCGAGGAGAGCGCCGGGGCGTCGTTCCTGCGCCGCGACGGCAGCACCTGGACCACCGACAAGGACGGCATCCTGCTCTGCCTGCTCGCCGCCGAGATCATCGCCAGCACCGGCCGGACCCCGAGCGAGCACTACGCCGCGCTGACCGAACGCTTCGGCGCACCCGCGTACGCCCGGATCGACGCCCCGGCGAGCCGGGAGCAGAAGGCGGTGCTCGGCCGGCTCTCCCCGGAGCAGGTCACCGCCACCGAGCTGGCCGGTGAGCCGATCACCGCCACGCTGACCAGCGCCCCGGGCAACGGGGCGTCCATCGGTGGGCTGAAGGTGACCACCGAGTCGGGGTGGTTCGCCGCCCGGCCGTCGGGCACCGAGGACGTCTACAAGATCTACGCCGAGTCGTTCCAGGGGCCGGAGCACCTGGCCCAGCTTCAACAGGAGGCGAAGGCCCTGGTCGACGCCGTGCTGGCGTAGTCCCGGAGGCTGCCCTGCGCCCCGTCCGGCCACCGGGCGGGGCGCACGCCGTGCTGCCCCCGGTACCCGGAGTTTCCGCTCCGGAGCGTTTCGTGATCTCGACTCGATCGTTGCGCATGAGGCGACCGAAAACGGGTGAGGGGGGCGGACGATGACCTGGTCCAGGGCGGTCTCCGACCCTGGCTCCGAGATCGGTGTCGTCGACCCCCGGGCAGCCCGTCCGGCCCGTGCAGCGTCGTCGGGACGTCAGCGGGAACTGGTCGGCCGGCTGCTGCGTTGCTATCCCGTGAGCTTCCTGGTGCTCGCCCCGTACGCGCTGCTGATCCTGCCGATGGCGGTGGTCAACGACAATCCGCGCACCGGCTTCATCGTGTTCCTGGTGGGCCTGGCGTTGCTGGGCACCGTCACCGTGGAGACGTTCTGCCTGCTCCTCGGGCGGCCCGATCCGCAGTGGCGGCGCGGCATGCGCCAGGCGACCGCCCGGCACCCCGGGATCTATCCGGTGGCCCGCCTGGTCGTGCTGATCAGCATCGGGGCCGAACTGCTGGGGGCGCACCTCGGGGAGGGGAACCTCGTCGCGCAGATCTCCGGGGAGACGGCCGACACGCCCATGGTGGCGGTGACCAAGTTGTTCTCCGGTTGGGCGGCGCTCGGGTTCGCGCTGCTGGTCGCCAGCCACCTCGGCGGTTACCTGTCCAAGGCGAAGCTGTGCGTCTGGCTGGGCGCGCTCGTCGTCAGCAAGGCCGTCGTCACCGTGCTGACCGCCCTCACGGCGCCACTGATCGCCTTCGTCTTCTTCGCGGTCACCGCCGGGGTGGTCTGCGGCGTGTTCCGGTTGCGGTACCTGATGGTCGGCACGCTGATGCTGGTGCTGCTGTGGCCGGCCATGTTCGACTACCGCAACGGGCTGCGGGAGGACCAGGGCGTCGCGGTGGACGACGCGGTCACCGCGACGGACCGGATGCGCCTGGACCGGCAACTGACTGTCGTCTCGGAGACGGAGGTTCCCGTCGACCTCGGTCAGCCCGAGGGCGTCGACTACCTCAGATACGGTCTGGTGCCACGGATCCTGGACCCCGACCGGCCGGCTCTGACGACCGGACAACAGATCAACCAGTACCTCGGCGGTAGCCGGACGTCGGCCTCCAACTTCCTGTTGCTGGGCAACATGTGGTTCTTCGACGGTCCCGACGGGGTGGTGGCCGTGCACGCCTTCTGGGCCGGGTTCGTGGCGCTGTTGATGCGCTGGCGGGGACGGCCCGGCCCGGCCCGGTTGAGTCTGGTCTGTCTGGTGTTCTCCGACGCGTTGCTGTGGTCCGGCACCTATCCCGACTCGATGATCGGGTTCGTGCAACACGTGGTGTCGGCGATGGCGGTCTTCTCTCTGCTGTGGTTGGCCCGGAGCTTCCCCGGCCGGACGCGCGCATGACCCGACCGGGGCGAAGTGCCCGGGTGGAACGTCAGCGGGAGTTCGTCGGCGGGCTGCTGCGGTGTTATCCCGTCAGCTTCCTCGTGCTCGCCCCGTACGCGGTGTTCATCGTTCCGATGGCGGTGCTCCACCACAACCCGCGTACCGGTTTCCTCGTGTTCCTGGTGGGCCTGGCGTTGCTGGGCAGCGTCTGTGTGGAGACGGCCGGCCTGGCCTTCGGGCGTCCCGATCCGCAGTGGCGGCAGGGCATGCGACAGGCGACCGCCCGGTACCCCCAGATCTATCCGGTGGCCCGGCTGGTGACCCTGACCGGCATCGCGGCGAACATCGTCGGGGCCCACCTCGGTCGGGGGACCGTCGTCGCCCAGGTGACCGGCGACCTGTCCGACACACCTCTGGGGATGGTGTGTGCGCTCTTCTCCGGCTGGGGCACGCTGGGCTTCGCCCTGCTGGTGGGCAGCCGACTCAGCGGTCGGCTCTCGCAGCCGAAGCTGTACTGCTGGCTGACCGCTCTCGTCGGCGTGGAGGCGTACGTCGCAGCGCTGACCGCCCGTTCCGCGCCACTGGTCGCGCTGGTGTTCTTCGTGGCTGCCGCCGGGGCGGTCTGCGGCGTCTTCCGGCTGCGTCATCTCCTGCTCTGGGCGGTGGTCCTCCTGCTCGCCTGGCCCGCCATGTTCGCCCAGCGCAACACCATCCGGGAGGAGCACGGAGTCGTGGTGGACACCCAGGTCACCGCCGCCGACCGGATCCGTCTGGACAGTCAACTCACGGCGGTGGCGGGCTTCGAGGTGCCGGTCGAGATCGGCCAGCCCGGTGTCGTGGACTATATCCGGTACGGGCTGGTGCCCCGGGTGCTTGATCCGGACCGGCCGGCGCTGTCCACCGGGCAACGGATCAACCAGTTCCTCGGCGGCGGGCCGACGTCGGCCTTCAACTTCCTGTTGCTGGGCAACATCTGGTTGTTCGACGGTCCCGTCGGGGTGGTGGCCGTGCACGCCTTCTGGGCCGGGTTCGTGGCGCTGCTGCTGCGCTGGCGGGGTCGACCGGGCCCGGCCCGCTTGACGTTGTTCTGCCTGGTCTTCTCCGATGTGCTGCTCTGGTCCGGGACCTATCCCGACTCCACCATCGGCTTCCTGCAACACCTGATGTCGGCGGTACCGGTCTTCCTCCTGCTGTGGCTGACCCGTCGCGCCCCCGTCGGGCGGGACGACCGGGTGCCACTGCTGGTGGGTGCCGCCCGGTGACCGTTCGGGCCCGCTCCCGCGTCGGTCGTGGCGACGCCCCGGTCGTCCCCCGCAGCGGTGGTCGGGCCGTGCTCGCCCTGCTCGTCGGAGGGTTGTCCAGCGGCGGCAACCTGCTGGTGGCGATCACCGTCACCCGGCTGGAGTCGATCGGCGGGGTGGGCGAGTTCGCCCTGGCCTTCTCGTTCTACGTTCTCGGCTCCGGGCTGGTCCGCAGCATGGTGACCGACGCCGTCCTGGCGGCGGGGACGGGCGTCACCTCCGCCGCCAGGAGGGTCACCCTGCTCGGCACGGTCTGCGGCACAGTGCTCGGGGCCGCGGGCGCGGCGTACGGCTCGCCCTATCTGGTGTGCGTGGGCCTCGCCCTGCCGGGTCTGGTGCTCTACGACTACGCGAAGGCGATCGCCGTCGGCGTCGGCACCCCGTCGGGGGCGCTGTTCCAGGAGACCGCCTGGGCGGCGGTGACCGGCTGCGCCGCGCTGTGCGGCCTGCTCCGGCTGCTCGACGCGCCGTACGTGGTCGGCATCTGGGCCTTCGCTGGTGGGCTGATCGGCGTGGTCGTCGGGGTCCGCCGCGGCTACGTGGTGCGACCCGGCTGGCGCATCGGTAGGGCGGAGAGCCGCGTCGCGGTGGGGTTCGGCACGCAGTTCCTGCTGACCACCGGATCGGCGCAGTTGTCGCTGAGCGCGGTGGCCGCCTTCGCGGGCACCTCGGTGGTCGGTGCGTTGAGCGCCGGAAGGACGCTGCTGGGGCCGGTGAACCTGGTGCTTTCCACCGCCGCCACGCTGACCCTGCCGTACCTGGCCCGCAGCCGCACCGAGTCCCGGGAGGTGCGGTCCAGGGCGGCCGTTCGGGTCTCGCTGCTCGTGGCTGCCGGCATCCTGCCGATGACGGCTGCGGTCGCCCTCCTGCCCGACGCGGTCGGCAGGACGCTGCTCGGCGGCAACTGGGACCTGGCCCGCAGCCTGCTGGTGCTGCTGTCGCTGGAGAGCCTGTTCGCGGTGCCGGCTGCCGTCGGCTTCGCCGGGCTGCGGGTGGAGCAGGCGAACCGGCGGGCGATTCTGCTCGGCATCCTGCTGGGCGGATTGCGGGTGCCCGTGGTCGTCGGCGCGGCGGTGCTGTTCGGGGCCACCGGTGCGGCCGGTGCGCTCGCGGTCCTCGCTCTGGTCAGCGCGGTCGCCTGGGCCAGCAGCTACCTGCTGCTGCTGCGGCACCGTGCGGCGCACCGCGCGCCGGCACACCGCCGGCTCGACCCGGTCCCGCCCGGCCGGTGAGCCGGGGCGGGACCGCCCGGTGGGTGAGCCGGGCGCGGGCCGACGGGCGGGCCGCAGGGGGCGGGCCGACGGGTCAGGCGACGGTCGACAGGGCGGCGCGGACGCGCTCCACCACCGTCTTGACCCCCGCGTCGGTCAGCTCCGGATAGGTGGGCAGGTTGATGCCGCGCCTGCTCAGGTCGACGGTCACCGGGCAGTGCGCGCCCGGATCACGGTGCGCCGGCAGGTCGGGGATCGGCACGAAGAAGGGCCGGGTCTCCACGCCGAGCCGGTCGAGCACCCGCGCCACCGTGTCCCGGGAGGTGGCGTCCCCTTCGGGCCCGACCAGGAATGCGGCCATCCACGGTGCCCGGTGGACACCGGCGACCACCGGCTGCGCCGACAGCGCCAGCTCGTCGGCCAGCTGCGCCTCGTAGCCGGCGATCACCGCGTCCCGCCGGGCGATGATCTCGTCGGCCCGGTCCAGCTGGGCGCAGAGCAGCGCGGCGGCCAGGTTGGTCATCCGGTAGTTGTAGCCCAGCACCGGGAAGTAGTACCGCCGCTGCGGGTCCATGCCCTGGTTGCGCAACAGCCGCATCCGGTCGGCCAGCGCCTCGTCGGACGTGGTGACACAGCCGCCCTCACCTGCGGTGATCACCTTGTTGCCGAAGAACGAGAAGGTGGTGGCGTCGGCCAGCGAACCGGTCGGGTGCCCGTCGACAGTGGCCCCGAAGGACTCCGCCGCGTCGGCCACCAGGAGCAGGCCGTGCCGGTGGCACAGCGCGCGCAGGGCGGGATAGTCGGCGGGGTGGCCGTACAGGTCGACGGCGATGACCGCCCGGGTGCGTGGCCCGATCGCGGCCCGGACCGCGGCGGGATCGACGCACCAGCTCTGCGGCAGCACGTCCACACAGACGGCGCGCGCCCCGCAGTACGCGACGGCGTTGGCGGTCGCCACGTAGGTGAGCGCGGGGACGATGACCTCGTCGCCCGGACCGATGCCGGCGGCGGCGAGGACCAGGTGCAGGGCGACCGTGCCGTTGGCGGTGGCCACCGCCGTGTCGGCGGCACACCGCCGGGCGAAGCGGCTCTCGAAGTCGTCGAGGTAGGGGCCCCGGGAGGAGACCCAGCCGCTTCTGAGGGCGTCGACCACGTACCGTTCCTCCAGGTCGGAGAGGCTCGGCCGGGCCACCGGATAGCGGTCGTCCGCCATGCTCACGGTGCTTCCTCCCTGGTGAGTTCGGCGGCGAACGTGGATCGGGGCATCGGCCCCGGTCGTCCCTGCGCCGCCCAGCGCAGCACGTCGAGGTAGTCGGCACCGGTCGCCGCCCAGGTGCGGGTGACCAACCGGCCGTTGGCCTGCCGGGCGGCGGTGGCGTAGTGCGCCCGGTCGGCCAGCAGCCGCTGGACCGCCCCGGCCAGGGACGCCGGCTCCGTGGCCCGGAAGACCGTCGCCTCGGCGCCGGTGAACTCCAGCTGTGCCAGCAGCGGCTCGGCGTCGGCACAGGCGACGGGCAGCCCCCAGCTGAACGCCTCCAGCATCGCACCGCTCGCCGCCTCCCAGAGCGACGGGATCACCACGGCGTCGGCGCGGGCGTAGAGGGCGTTCAACTCGTCGAGGGTGACGAACCCGGGGAAGGACACCCGGCCCCGCAGGTCGGGCAGCGCGGCGCGGGCGAGCAGGCGACTGGCCTCGGGCTCGACCAGCGGGCCGGGACAGACCAGCCGGCACTGCGGGAGCAACGCCATCGCCTCCAGCAGCGTCGCATGGTTCTTGTGGGCCGCGGTGGAGGACGGGTAGACCAGCAGGCCCGGTTCCGGTCGCGCGGCGGCGCGGGCGGGCGCGGGCTGGAACGTCGGGGTCGGGATGAGCGCGGTCCGCTCCGCCGCCTCGGGAAACAACCGCAGGGTCTCCCGGTACGGGTGGGGCCAGGTGACCACGAGGGCGGACGCGCGGGCCACGTTCTCCCGGACCACGGCGGCGAAGCCGGGGGCGTGGAAGGCGGCGTGCAGGTGGCGCAGGTCGTGCACGACGACGACCGACGGGCCGGGCCCGATCGGGGCGCTGTGGAACGGGTACAGCGTGACGTCCGATCCCCGCTGCCGGGGGACCGAGCGCTGCCGGACCGCGTTGACCGCCCTGCGGACGGCGAGGGAGTCGCGGACCCGGGTCGGTGTCCAGCGGCGCAACAGTTGCCCGGGAGGAGTGTCCGAGCGCAGTGGCTGGGCGACCTCGGTCCAACCGACCTGATCGGTGGGCACCTGGTCACGCCACTGGTCGAGGGTGCCCCGCAGGATGTTCACCCGCAGGTCGTGGGAGGTGTCGGCGGCCATGCCGGTCAGCAGGCCGTAGGTGAAGGCCTCGACCCCGGCGGCGTGGCCGGGGCGGATCGGGGTGGCGTCGACGGTGATCCTCATCGGTCCACCCGCACGAGGCGTCCCATCCGCTCGTCTTCCAGGAGTTGTCGGTCGGCGTCCACCATCACCCGTACCAGGTCGCCGAACAGGGTCTTCGGTGCCCAGCCCAGGTGCCGCCGGGCCTTGGAGTAGTCGCCGATGAGCGCGTCGACCTCGGCGGGCCGGAAGTAGGCGGGGTCGATCTCCACGTACCGTTGCCAGTCCAGCCCGACCCGGTCGAAGGCGGCCTGGACGAACTCGCGTACGGTGTGCCCCTCGCCGGTGGCCACCACGTAGTCCTGCGGGGTGTCCTGCTGCAGGGCCAGCCACATCGCCTCGACGTACTCCGGGGCGTAACCCCAGTCCCGGATGGCGTCGAGGTTGCCCAGGTAGAGCTTGTCCTGGATGCCGGCCTCGATCCTGGCCACCGCGCGGGTGATCTTGCGAGTGACGAAGTTCTCGCCCCGCCGGGGGCTCTCGTGGTTGAACAGGATGCCGTTGACGCAGAACATGTCCCACGACTCGCGGTAGTTGACCGCCGACCAGAAGGCGTAGACCTTGGCGCACGCGTAGGGGCTGCGGGGGTGGAACGGGGTCTGCTCGCGCTGCGGGGGCGGGGTGGAGCCGAACATCTCCGAGGAGGACGCCTGGTAGAAGCGGCAGTCGAGGTCGGCCGCCCGCGCCGCCTCGAGCATCCGCAGGGCGCCCAGCCCGGTGACGTCCGCGGTGTAACCCGGGATGTCGAAGGAGACCCGCACGTGGCTCTGCGCGCCGAGATTGTAGATCTCGTCGGGCCGGATATCCCGGATCAGCGAGGTCAGCGAGGCCGGGTCGGACAGGTCGCTGTAATGGAGGAAAAGGCGTGCGTCGCCACTGCGGGGATGGACGTCGACTCCGTCGATCCGTTCGGTGTTGAACGAGGACGACCTTCGCTTTATTCCGTGCACCGTGTATCCCTTGTCGAGCAGGAACTCTGCCAGGTAGCTGCCGTCCTGGCCGGTGGTGCCGGATATGAGTGCCACTCGCGACATGGAGATCCTCTCGTGCTGCGCCAGGGACTTTTTCCGCGACATCCTTATACCTTGATTCGGGCGGCCGGCCGCCATTATTCGGGCCGTGGCGGCGAATTGGATTAAATTGCGAGGCGCAGTCACTGAATGGCCGTTCGCTCGTTGGCCCACTCAGTTCCACCTCTTGAGCGAGGAGCGAGGATGGCCAGCGACACCACCCCCGCGGCGGACGTGAGAACACGGTCGGCGGGTGTCGGCAGGGGGAAGTTCCGAGTCCTGGTCACAGCGAGCTACTTCAGCCCGGGCTGGCGTGCCGGAGGCCCGGTCCGCTCCATCTCCGACGTGCTCGCAACGGCCAGCGCCGACGTCTCGACGACCCTGCTGACCCGGGACCGCGACCTCGGCGCCAGCGATCCCTACTCCGGGCTCTCCGGCACCTGGGTGCGACGTGGCCGGACGAGCATCTTCTACCTCGGTGTCCGACACCCGGCGCACTGGCGGACGCTCTGGCGTTCCCTGCGGCCGGTGCGATTCGACCTGCTCTACGTGAACAGCGTCTGGTCGACCTTCTCGATCCTGCCCATCGTCGCGGCCCGGCTCGGCCTGTTGCGGGTGGATCGCATCCTGGTGGCTCCACGGGGCGAGTTCGGTGTGGCCGCTCTCGGCCTGCACCGGGCCCGTAAGCGGATGTTCCTGGCCGGCTGGCGGTGGATGCTGCGGGGGCCCAGGGTGCTGTGGCACGCCAGCACGCCGCTGGAGGCCGTCGACATCCGGCGGGCGCTGCCCCGGGCCCGGATCGGTGTCGTCGCGATCGCCAGTGGCCCGGAGCCGCGTCACGCGCCGGCCGAACTGCCGGCGACCGACCACGCGCGACTGGTCTTCATCGGACGGATCTCACCGATAAAGAACCTGGACCTGCTGCTCGCCGCACTCGCCCAGGTGCGGGCCCGGGTGCGGCTCGACATCTACGGCCCGTTGGAGGACGCGAAGTACTGGCAGCGCTGCGTGCAGCTACGAGCGGCCCTGCCGGACCCGTCCGTGGTCAGCTACCGGGGAGAGTTGCGCCCCGAGCAGGTAGGCGAGACCTTCTCCCGGTATGACGCGTTCGTCCTGCCCACCCGGGGTGAGAACTTCGGCAACGCCATCGCGGAGAGCCTGGCGGCGTGCTGCCCGGTGATCTGCTCGGACCGGACACCGTGGACGTCCGTGCTGCGCGACGGTGGCGGGCAGGTCCTCACCGAGCTGACCCCGGCGGCGTTGGGCGCGCTGGTCACCCGGCTCGCCGCAGCCTCGCCCGCACAGCGGCAGGCGGCCCGGGTGGCGGCGGGGAACGCCTACCGCCGGTGGCGGGCCAGCCGGCCGCTGATCAGCGTTCTCGACCAGGCACGGCAGGCGATCGACGACCCGGTGTGCCGGGTGCCTCCACAGGGCCGATCGTCGTGAGACCGACCCGCCGCCCGCCGGGCGGCGCTCCGAACCCCACCATCGACTACGAGGAGGCGTGCAGTGACCCGGGTGATGACCGTCGTCGGGACCAGGCCGGAGATCATCCGGCTGGCCCGGGTGATCGACACGTTGGACCGGACCGTGGAGCACACGCTGGTGCACACGGGACAGAACTGGGATCCCGCGCTGTCCGACATCTTCTTCACCGAGTTGGGCGTCCGGCCGCCCGACCGATTCCTGCGGGCCGACACCCGGTCGCTCGGCAGCCTGCTCGGTGCCGTGCTGGTCGGCACCGAGCAGGCGATCGGTGAGCTGCGTCCGGACGCGCTGCTGGTGCTCGGCGACACCAACAGCGCCATCTCGGCGCTGATGGCGCGACGGATGAAGGTTCCCGTCTATCACATGGAGGCGGGCAACCGCTGCTTTGACCTGAACGTCCCGGAGGAGACCAACCGCCGGTTGGTCGACCATGTCGCCGACTTCAACCTGGTCTACTCCGAGCACGCCCGGCGCAACCTGCTCGCCGAAGGGCTGCATCCCCGCCGGATCCTGCACACCGGCTCACCCATGCGGGAGGTGCTCGCCCACTACCGCCCGCAGATCGAGCGGTCCACCGTCCTGGCGCAGCTCGAACTCGAACCGGGCGGCTACTTCGTCGTCAGCGCGCACCGGGAGGAGAACGTCGACCACCCGGACCGACTCCGCCGGCTGCTGGACTGCCTCTGCGCCGTACGGGACGAGTGGCGACTGCCGCTGCTGGTCTCCACCCACCCGCGTACCCGCAAGCGCCTGGAGTCGCTCGCCGTCGACGGCACGCTCCTGGACGGCATCACCTTCCACGAGCCGTTCGGCTTCTTCGACTACGTCACCCTGCAACAGCACGCCCGGTGCACGCTGTCCGACAGCGGCACCGTCAGCGAGGAGGCGGCGATTCTCGGGTTTGCGGCGGTGACCCTGCGCGAGTCCATCGAGCGCCCCGAGGCGCTGGACTGCGGGGCGATCGTGATGACGGGTCTGGACCCGGCCGGTGTGGTGGAGGGGGTGCGGGTCGTGGTGGCCCAGGTGACGGCCGGCCCGGTCACCTGCCCGCTCGACTACCAGGTCCCGGACACGTCACGCCGGGTGGTCGACTTCATCCTCTCGACCGTGCGCAGGCACCACGACTGGGCGGGCATCCGCCGCTGACCGGTCCACCGGCCGGGCCGGCACGCCGGTGACCACCGCGCCCGCCGGGACGTCCCGGGTCACGCACGCGCCCGCGCCCACCACGGCGTCCCGGCCGACCGTCAGCCTCGGCAGGACGGCGGCGGTGGTGCCCACCATGACGCCGTCACCCAGCCGGCAGTAGCCGGAGACCGCGGCGAGGGGGTTGACCGAGACATGGTCGCCGAGGACCGCGTCGTGGCCCACGGTGCAGTTCTGATTGAGGTGCACATGCCGGCCCAGCACCACGTTCGTCGTCACCCTGGCACCGCCCGCCGCGAACAGGCCCTCCCGGAAGACGCAGTCCGGGCCGATCTCCGCAGCCGGATGCACCACTGTGGCGGCGGGCAGCCCGTACCGGGCGAGGACCTGGTCGGTCTCGCGACGCAGCCGGGGGTGTCCCACGCCCAGCGCCACCCGGGTGGTGGACGGCTGTCCGGCCAGCCAGCGGGTCGGCCCGAGGAAGGGGACACCGAGCCGTCGCACGAGTTCCACGTTGGGCTCGGTGGGGTGGTCGTCGACGAAGCCGAGCACCCGCCATCCGGTCCCGTCGACCGGCCGGGCGTTCAGCAGTCGAATTACGCCGTATATCTCACGGCCCATCCCGCCCACACCTACGATTACCACGTCGGTAGTCAACCGCTGCTCCTTCGGCCACGGAGAACGCCTGTCGCTCTCCGTCATCCGGACCCCCCCGCGGCACCGACCGCGCCGGCAGGGCAGCGGTGGCCGGTGTCCGTAGGTCGCGAGGGCATCCGGTACGGGCCGCGCCCGACGGCTTCCGACGCCCTCCTCGCTGTCATTGCGTTCCCGATACTCAGGTGGAGTGCCGATCCGCGGACGGCACGGTGAAGGTGGGCCCGATGGTGAAGCTGACAAGAACCCGCCCCCGCGACGACGCCGCTGCGACGTCGCCGAAGCGGGCGGTCCGGCCCGCCGGGACCACGGGCAACTACCGGGTGGTCGCGACCGCAGGTGTGTTCGAACCGGGCTTCCGTGGTGGTGGCCCGATCCGTTCCCTGCGGTTCATCCTGGACACCCTGCCGGGGGACCTCGACGTCACCCTGATCACCCGGGACCGGGATCTCCACTCGCCAGCACCCTACCCCGGGCTGTCCGGACGGTTGCTGCGGCGCGACGACCGCTCCGCCGTGTTCTATCTGGACCCGCGGGCACCGCGGCACTGGGTCCGACTGATCCGGCATGTCCGCTCCCGCCCGATCGACCTGCTCTACGTCAACAGCATCTGGTCGCCGTTCTCGGTGGTGTCGATCCTGGCGGTGGCGCTGCGTCTGGTGCGCGTCGGGGCCATCCTGGTCGCCCCGCGCGGCGAGTTGTCGCCCGGCGCCCTCGCGATCCGGGCCCTCAAGAAGCGGCTCTTCCTGGCGCTGTGGGCACCGCTGCTGCGCTGGCTGCGGGTGCGCTGGCAGGCGTGCAGTGAGCTGGAGGAGAAGCAGATCCGGGCGAACCTGCCGTGGGCGCAGGTGATGGTGAACGGCAACGAGAGCCCGATCCCGGAGCATCCGGCTCCACCGGTAGTCGCACACGACGGGCCGCTGCGGTTGGTCTTCGTCGGCCGGATCTCGCCGATGAAGAACCTGTCCATGGCGCTGGAGGCGGTGGCCGGGACCACCCGGCCGGTGGAGTTCGACATCTTCGGCCCGCCGGAGGACGCGCCCTACTGGTCGCGCTGCCAACAGATCATCGCGGCCATGCCCGGTCACGTCCGGGTCCGTTACCTCGGCGAACTCGCGGCGGCGGACGTCATGCCGACCTTCAGCCGGTACGACGCCTTCCTCTTCCCCACCCTCGGCGAGAACTTCGGCCACGTGATCCTGGAGAGCCTGGCCTCCGGCTGCCCGGTCATCTGTTCGGACAACACGCCGTTCAGCAAGCTGATCGTCGACACCGGCGGGGTGGTGGTCCGGCCGGCGACGGCGGCCGGCCTCAGCCGGGTCCTCGACCTGCTCGCCGACCGGTCGGCCGGGGAACGGGCCGAGGCGAAGGGGACCGCCGGGCGGCGGTACCGGCGTTGGCGGCAGCGGAACCGGGAACCCAATGTGCTGGAGCACGCCCGCCGGTTCTGTCGCTGATCCGTTCGCGCGGGAACTGCGTCACCGTGGTCGGATCCGGCTCGTTGGCTCAATGACCGGATCCAGGTACGCGGGTCCGGTCGTCCATAGCCCTGCACCCTGCGATGAAGGACAGCCCAGTGCCAAGTCGCGTTCGTACGATGGTCCGGCGAGTGCGGGACCACCTGGCCGCATCCCGTGATCCTGAGGCGTTCGTCCGGTCCCTGGGGGTCAACCTGACCGGTCGGGTCAGGTTCTACGGGGTCAACCGGGCGATGTTCGGTTCGGAGCCGTGGCTGATCACCATCGGCGATAACGTCTTCATCACCTCCGAGGTGCAGTTCGTCACGCACGACGGTGGCACGTTGATCCTGCGCAAG
This sequence comes from Micromonospora sp. DSM 43699, assembly GCF_055517075.1. Taxonomy (NCBI): domain Bacteria; kingdom Bacillati; phylum Actinomycetota; class Actinomycetes; order Micromonosporales; family Micromonosporaceae; genus Micromonospora; species Micromonospora sp. DSM 43699. Next base: position 55,416 of record NZ_JBTMMT010000011.1, on the reverse strand, counting down.
GACCACCCCGACCTCGACTGGACCGCGCCGATCACCATCGGCGACGACGTCTACATCGGCATGCGTGCGATGATCCTGGCCGGCGTCACCATCGGAAACCGGTGCGTCATCGGGGCCGGTTCGATCGTCACCCGGGACATCCCGGACAACACCGTGGCGGCCGGGGTCCCGGCGCGGCCGGTGCGCACGACCGACGAGTACCTCGAACGGCTGCGGGCCAAGTCGCTGGGCATCGGGCACCTGCCCGTCCCGGCCAAACACGCGGCGATGAAGCGGATCTACGGCGTCACCACCGGCTGACGCCCGCCGGTCCCGCCGGGGCACGGGCCACCCGGTCAGGCCCGCCGGTACGCCACCTGCGGCGGGGGGAACTGGTGTACCCCGCTGATCGTGATCGCCCCCAGCGCCCCGGTCACCCCGGTCACCTCGTAGCCGAACCGGTCCCCGGTCATCGCCGCCGCGCCGGCACCGAGGTTCAGCGTGGTGACGGCGCCGACGCCACTGGCCCGTACGGCGGGCGGCGTGGTGCCGCTGGCCTGCCAGACGTGCGCGTACCAGTGCCAGCCGGCGGGCAGCACCACGGGAGCGCCCAGCACGGACTCCTGCACCCCGACCGAGGTGACGGCGACGGTGCCGAAGTCGGCGATCGGGCCGAGGACGGCGGGACGTCCGGTGGCCGGATCGTGGGCGTACACGCCGTGCCGCAGGACGCCGGTGCCGGCCACGGTGACCTCCACACAGGCCCGGTCGACCGGGGTCGGTTCGGCCAGGAAGACCGGGTGCAGCAGGAGCCGTTGGTAGGTGCCGGTGCAGGTGCGGCTCAGCGTCGGGCCGGACCGGACGAGGAAGTAACTGCCCCGGGGCCCGGTCGCCCCCGGTAGCGGTCCCGATGCGGCCCGGTCGGGTTCCGCGCGCCACGTCCCGTACCCGGGGGAGACCGGCACGGCGTACGGGATGCCGTCGACGGTGACCCGGTCCGGCACGTCGAGGTTCGTCGGGCCGACCGGGACCAGCAGCCGGTGGAACAGTTGCGGCGCCGCCATCTCGGCCTGCGCCACGGTGCCGACCCGTTCGATCACCACGAAGTCCTGGCCGTCGGCGGACACCGCGATCTCGGTGGCGGTCGACGGCGGCGCCAGGTAGCGGCGGTAGGCGGTGCCGGTCACCGAGTCGCCGGCGGCCAGGGTGCGGCCCCAGACCAGTTGCGGGTAGTTCTTCTTGAGGCTGGAGCTGATGAACCAGCCCTTGGCCGTGGTGTACCGGACCCGGATCTCGGGCTCTCCGTCCGCGACCGGCAGCAGCCCGACGGCGATGCCCCACTGTTGGACACCCCCGCCGCTGACCACCCACTGGGTCATGCTGCTCGCCGGCATCAGCCGGTTCCGCAGCGTCGCCGGGGTGAAGTCGGTGAGCGCCGTCAGGGTGTCGATGTTCGCCCAGACGGACCAGTTCAGGCCGCCGGCCACCCCCACGTTCGGCATGAACTGCCGTCGGGTGCCGCCGGCCACCGGGGTCAACGGCCCGCACTGGGTGACCCCCGCGTTGAGGGTGAACCGGCTCAGGGCGGTGACCGTCTGCGCGACGATCAGGCTGCCACCGGGCGACCAGCGGTATTCGTTCGAGATCCGGCACAGGGACGGGAGTTGCGGCATGATCGTGGCGATAGGGGTGCCGATCCGCGCCCGGGCCGTGTCGATCATCCCCTGGTAGGTGGGGATGACGTAGGACTCCCGGATCACCAGTTCCTGGCCCGTCGACCGGCCGGCGGGCACCGGCCGGCCGTCGAGTTCGACGGCCACCGTGTGGGAGTGGGTGGCCGGGCGGATCTGCACGTCGGGGGTGAGGCCGGTGATCGGCACGGTGGTCCGGTTGGTAGCCCCCGAGACGTGGGTGAGCGGCGCGGCCGGCCTGACCCGGGCGCCCTGGGCGATGCCGTCCACGATCGTGTACGGGTTGCCGAAGAGCAGGCTGTTGGCGTTGGTCACCGCCAGCAGGGTGAAGATGCGGGTCCCGTCGCTCCACTGCGAGCCCACGTCGGCGGTCGTCTTGCCGTGGTTGGTCACGACGATCTGGTTGCCGACGTTGTAGCCGTGGTTGCCGCCGACGTACGACCAGCCGGTGTTGATCGGGCAGTTGTCGTCCGAGGTGTCGTGGATCCTGGTGCCGACGGCGGACATGACGGGCCACACCTGGGCGTCGGTCGCGGTCGAGGGCACGAGGCTCACCTGGGGCAGGCCGGAGTGCCACAGGCCGACCATGCTCTCCGCGTACGCCAGGTTGACCGGCATGACCACGTCCCGGGTGGCGTCGATCCGCGATCTGACGGACATCAGGGCGTTGGACCGGTAGACGATCAGCTCAGCCATCCTCCACACCTCCGGTGTTGACCTGCGACGATGCTGTCACTGTGCGCGTTTGCGCAGCTGGCGGCGGTTGTCGGTCGGCTCCCGGACAGCACCACCGGCCGTTCGGTGGACCCCGGCCGGGCCGCCGCGATGGACAACTGCGAACTTTGTCCTTAATGGGATGAGGTGCCCGTTTCTGCCGTAATGTGCTGAACACCTGCTCGATGAACAGGTGACGTGCGTATCCGGGGGGTTGTTCATGCGCATTCTGATCACTGGGGGGGCCGGTTTCATCGGCGCCAACCTGGCCCGCGCCGCCCTGTGCGAGCCGGCCGTCAAGGAGGTCAGCGTCCTGGACGACCTCTCGGTCGGGCTGCGCGGCAACCTCGACGGGCTGGACGTCGATCTCGTCGAGGGGTCGATCCTGGACCCGGCCGCCCTGGACACGGCGATGGCGGGCCGGGAGGCGGTGGTCCACCTGGCCGCCCTGCCCAGCGTGCCCCGCTCGCTGCGCGATCCGCTGGCCTCCCACCACGCGAACGCCACCGGCACGTTGATGGTGCTGGAGGCGGCCCGCCGGCACGACGTCGGGCACGTGCTCGTCGCCTCCTCCTCGTCGGTGTACGGCATGAACCCGGCGTTGCCCAAGGCGGAGCTGACCTGGACCCGTCCGATGAGCCCCTACGCGGCCAGCAAGCTCGCCACCGAGGCGTACGCCCTGGCGCACCAGGCGTCGTTCGGGCTGCCCACACTGGCCTTCCGGTTCTTCAACGTCTACGGTCCCGGGCAGCGGCACGACCACGCGTACGCGGCCGTCATCCCCCGGTTCACCCACGCCGCACTGCGCGGCGAGCCGGTGGTGGTGCACGGCGACGGCACCCAGTCCCGCGACTTCACCTACGTCGGCACGGTCTGCGAGGTCATCCTCGACGCGCTCCGCCGCCGGGTGCACCACCCGCATCCGGTCAACCTCGCCTTCGGGGCGCGGGCCAGTCTGCTCCAGGTGCTCGACGAGTTGGAGGAGCTGTTCGGGCGGCCGATCGACCGGGAACACACGCCACCGCGCACCGGTGACGTCCCACACTCGCTGGCGGACAACACCACCCTGCGGCAACTGTTCCCGGACGTCACGCCGGTCGCCCGGGCGCAGGGGCTGCGGGCGACCGGCGAGTGGATGGCCGCGCGGCTGGGCGTCGCCCCCGCCCCCCTCCGGTGACCCGGGCCGTGGGCCAGGCCTCCGCCGAGACGGTCGCCGCCGGGCTCCCTACTGCCGGGCCGGTCGCTGCCGGGCCGCCTGCTGCCGGGGTCGCTGCGGGGTCGCCTACTGCCGGGCCGGTCGGCACCGGGCCGCCGGTTGCCGGGTCGATCCCTGCCGGGCTCACAGCTGGCGGGGCGACGGTCGTTGCCGCGCCGCCGGTCGGTACGACGGTCGCCTCCCCGGTCCCGACGTCCGATGCGGCATCGGTGTCCGGCCCGCCGTCGGGGCCCGGTCGGGACCGCACGGTCACGGTCGGCATCGCCACCGCGATGGTGGCCAAGGGGATCGGCTTGGCCGCACCACTGGTCATCACGCCCGTCTGTTTCCGGTATCTCGGCGACCAGCGGTACGGCCTGTGGATGGCGATCACCGCGCTCACCGGGATGGCCTGGTTCGCCGATCTGGGGCTGGGCAACGGGCTGCTCACCCGGCTCGGTCAACTGGCCGACGACCCCCGACAACAGGCCCGGGAGATCTCCGGGGCCTTCGCCACCCTCGGCGTGGTCGCGGTGCTGCTGCTGGCGGCACTCGTGGTGGTCACCCCGGTGGTGCCCTGGGTGGACCTGTTCGCCGTCCGTGACCCGACCGTGGCCGTGCAGACCACCACCCTGGTCCTGATCTGCTTCGGTGCCTTCGCGGTCAACATCCCGCTCTCGCTGATCCAGCGGATCCAGTACGCCCGCGGCCAGATGGTGCAGAGCAACGTGTGGCAGTCGGCCGGTGCGCTGGCTGCCATGGTCGTCGTGCTGGTCGCCATCGCCGCCGACTGGGGACCGTTGGTGGTCGTCGGCGGCGCGGTGCTGGCCGTGCCGGTGACCAACCTGCTCAACACGGTGACCTACTTCTGGTCCGCCGGGCCCGCCGACCGGCCGACGCCGCGACTCGTGCACCGGGAGACCGTCGTCCGCCTGCTCCGGCTGGGCCTGCAGTTCTTCGCGCTCACCATGATGTCGTCGATCGCGCTGAACGTGGACAACCCACTGGTCGCGAACGTCCTGGGACTGACGGTGGCGGCGCACTACGCGGTCGTGGGAAAGCTGTTCGGGGTCCTGTGGATCTTCGTCGGACTGGTGGGCATGACGGTCTGGCCGGTCAACGGCGCCGCCCTGGCGCGGGGCGAGGTGGCCTGGGTACGCCGCAACACCCGGCGCATGGTGGCGCTCTACGGCGTGATCGTGGGAGCGGTCGGGCTGCTGCTGGTCGGCTACGGCCACCGGCTGATCGAACTCTGGGTCGGCACCGTCGACCGGTCGACCATCCGGCTCCCGGTCCTCGTCGGGCTGGCGGGCTGGTCCCTGCTGGTGGCGGTCACCTCCCCGTTGCTCATGGTGCAGAACAGCATCGGCCTGCTCCGGCCGCAGTTCGTCGGTTGGGCGTCGTTCCTGGTGCTGGCGACCGTGCTCAAGGTCTGGGGGCTGCGGCAGTTCGGCCTGGCCGGCCTGCCCGGGGCGGCCTGCGTCGCGTACCTGCTCACCATGGTGCCGGCGGCGCTGGTGGGATACCGGCGGGCCCTCGCCCGGTGCGGGCCGTCGTGACCGGCCGGGTCCGGGTGCTGCGGGTCGTCGGCGAGCTGAACTTCGGCGGCACCGAGATGCGTACGGCCGAACTGCTGCCCCGGCTCGCCGCCGCCGGCACCGAGCTGCACCTGGTGACCCTCAGCGACGCGGTCGGACCGGGGCCGCTGGCCGACATGGTCACCCGGCACGGCGGCACCGTCACGGCGATGCCGCTGGACCTGCGCTTCCCCGTCCGATTCGTGCGCCTGCTCGGGCAGTTGCGCCCGGACGTGGTGCACGCCGACTGTGCCAACTTCTCCGGCGTGCCGCTCGCGCTCGGCGCGCTGCGCGGCGTGCCCGGACGGGTCGCGCACTTCCGGGGGGACGACAATCAGCACCGCACCCTCCGCCGACGGATCCACCGGTGGATCTGTGGGCGGCTGCTGGGGATCTCCGCCACCGACATCCTCGGCGTCTCGCCCAGCTCGCTGACGTTCGGCTACCATCCGGGCTGGCGTGCCGACCCCCGCTGCCAGGTGGTGCTCAACGGACTCGACCTCGACCGGCTCCGCCGGCCCAGCCCCGACGACCTCCGGACCCTGATCGGCGCGGGACCGGGCGACCTGGTCTGCGTGACCGTGGGCCGGGCCTCGCCCGAGAAGCGCCGCTGGCTGCTGCCGCCGATCCTGGCGGCACTGCGGGACCGGGGCGTGTCCGCGCACGCCGTGCTCGTCGGGCCGGGCGACCGGGCGGACGACGACCGCGTCCGGGCGGCGGCGGCTGCCGCCGGGCTCGGCGACCGGGTGCACCTGCTGGGCCCGCGCGAGGACGTGGGCGGGCTGTTGCGGCAGGCCGATGTCGTCGTCCACCCCTCCTGCCTGGAAGGGCTGCCCGGGGGAGTGCTGGAACCCGTCGCGTTGGGCGTCGGCACGGTGGCCGCCGACCTGCCGGGGGTGCGCTTCATCAGCGAGCGGCTACCCGGCGTGACCATCGTCGATGTCGACGCTCCGGCGCAGGTGTGGGCGCGGGCGGTGGACCGGGCGGCGGCATTCACCGCGTCGACCGCCCCTGCGGTGGCCGCCGACCGGTTCGTCCACAGCGTCTTCGCCATTGACCGGGCGACCGCCATCCACCTGGAGATCTACCGACGGTGGGCGGCGGCCCGCCCGGGGCCGGACCGGGTGCCACGAGAGAGCAGCCGACCACCGGTCGGCTCGGGACGGTGAGCGAGATGACCGATCAGACAATGGTCGTCGGCCGGGAGCCACGGCCGGACGGCGCATCGACCGGGCGGTCCGACCGGCCCCGTCCGCTGCTCATCGGCGCGTACGCCTTCCCGCACGGGGACGCCACCTCCAACCGCCTGCTGCAACTCGCCCGGTCCGCCGCCCCCGAGGGCAGCCGCACGCTTGTCGTCAACGACTGGCCGTGCGAGGTCACCTTCCCGATCCGGCCGCCCGGCGCGGCCGGCATCGACCTGGTCACCCTGCGGATCCGTGGTCTGCACCGGCTCACCCGGCTGCCGGCCCGGCTGGCCCGCCCGGTCCGGGTGCTGCGGGCCACCCGCCGGCAGGGGGTACGCCGTGGCGACGTGAGCGTGGTGCTGCTGCCGATGGCGCTGATGACCCTCGGCAACTGGACCGTGTTGCGCCTGGCGCTGCGCTGCCCGGTGGTGGTGGACGCCAGCGAGCGGCACGACCGGCGGCAGTTCCGGCACGGCTGGCTGACCCCGTACTTCGTCCGGCACCGCTGGTCGACGTTCCTGGCCACCCGGCTCGTCGGTCGCGCTACGGCGGTCTCCACCACGCTGGCCGGCTACCTTGCGGCGCACGGGCTGGAGGTGCTGGTGGTGCCGCCGCAGGTGGACTGCGACGACTTCCGGGCCGGGCAGCCGCCCGCGCTCTCCACCGGCCTGCGCCTGCTCTATGCCGGCACCCCCGGCCGCAAGGACATGCTGGACGTGATCGTGCGCGGGATCAGCCGACTCGGCCCGGACCAACAGCGGCGGGTCAGCCTCACCATCGCCGGGGTCACCCGTGAGGACGCCGCCGCCCACTCGGATCTGGACGTCTCGGTACTCGACGGCCTCCGCGCCGAGGTGCGGTTCCTGGGTCGGGTCCCCCGCGCCACCGTGCTGACGCTGCTCGCGGAGTCGCACTTCTCGATGCTGGTCCGCCCCACCGGTGGCTACGCGGCCAACGGCTTCCCGTCCAAGGTGCCGGAGAGTCTCGCCGCCGGCTGCCCGGTGCTGCTCAACCACACCAGCGACCTGGCCGCCTACGTGCACGACGGCGTCGAGGGGCTGGTGCTCGACGACAACGGCCCGGACGACGTGCGGTGGGCGATCGAACGGGCGCTACGGCTATCCGACCAGGAGTGGACGGCGATGAGCCGGGCGGCCCGGTCGAGGGCCCGCGAGTCGTTCGACCACCGGGCCTGGCGGGACCGGGTCAGCGCCTTCGTGGCGGCCGACGACCGGGGCTGACCCGGAGGGTCTGACAGGTGGTGGGCGTCCCGACCGGGACGCCCACCGTCGTGTGATCTCAGCCCAGCACCGTTGCGTGACCTCAGCGCAGCGCCGGAACCGGCAGGTGCGGCACGGCGTCCACCGGGCCGGGGACCCGTTGCGGGTGGGCTTGCGAGGGGGACGGCTCGACGCTGTCCGCGTCGGTCAGGGCAGCGGGCAGGTGCCGCTGCACACCGGCGGTCACGAGCCAGAACACGTACGGGTAGGTCTGCCCGGTGCCGAAGATGGCCGACTCGGTGATCTGGATCAGCAGGCCGGTGACGACGAGCCAGACCAGACCCGAGTCGGCCCGGCGGACCGGTGCCCGCAGCGCGACCCGCCCGACGGCCAGCAGCAGCAGCGCCAGCGGTGCCACGGCGGTGAGCCCCAACTCCAGCAGCAGTTGCAGATAGCTGTTGTGCACCACGCTCACCCCGGTCCCGAAGGACTCGTCGAGACTGGCGAGGGCGAACAGGTGGTTGCGGGACGCGTACCCGAAGCCCAGGGCGGGGCGGTTCTGCCACCACAGGTCGACCGTCGCCTGCCACATCTCCGTGCGGCCGTTGGACAGGTCGCCGCCGGTGGGGTCGGTGAAGCGCAGCACGAACTGCCGCATCCACGGGCCCGCGAAGATGATCGGCAGCAGATTGAACAGGTAGGCCACCAGGAGCCCCGCGGCCAGCCCGGCGGCGAGGCGGACCATCCGGCCCAGCCCGTGCCGCAGCACGACCCAGAGGGCGCCGACGAGCACGGCGATCAACCCGGTGCGGGACTGGGAGAGCAGCAGGCCGGCAGCGGCCGGCACCATGCCGAGCAGTTCCAGCCGCCGCCGGGACTGCCGGTAGACCGCCCAGCCCAGCGGGGTGGTCAGGGCACAGACGATGCTGAGCATGTTGGGGTTGTTGTAGAGCCCCTCGAACCGTTCGGTCTGCGACAGCGCGGCGACGAGTGTGCCGTCGGCGAGCCCGAGGCCGAGGCTGATCAGGGCGGAGCCGCTGAGGACCAGGTAGACCACGCGCAGGTCGGCCAGCATGACCGCCCGGTCCGACCACCGGCAGCGGATCAGAACGTGCACCAGCGCGGCCAGCAGGAGCAGCGCGACACCGCGTTGGAGGGTCTCCAGCGGCACCACCGACCAGGTGAAGCTCAGCGTGGCGAGACCCGCCATCGCCCAGAGCGCGCCGATCAGCAGACGGGTCCACGGGTCGAGCCGGACCATCGTCGCACCCGGGGTGCGCAGCGCCCAGACGATCAGGGCGCCGACCGCCGCGTACCGGGGATAGAAGCTCGCCTCCACCAGGGTCGGCACCTTGGACGAGGCGCAGACCAGGAGCGCCATGGTCAGGCCCAGCAGCCACCGCCAGCCGTCCACCTGCTGCGCGAGCGCGAACAGCGCGAGCAGTAGCAACGCCACCGACGCGACCGCGACCAGCGGGAGGTTGACGCTCGCGACGGTGGTGACCACCGCGACGACGACCGCCCCGACGATCAGGCACAGTTGACCCACTCGGTTCCCCACGTGATGTCCTTTGACTCCAGCAGGCCGGCGGTGCCGGCGGTGGTCGTTTGGTCCGTCAGCCCGACACGCCCGCGAGGCCCGGCCGGGCCTGGTCGAGCGCCCAGCGGGCCCGGGCGGCGTGCATCGCCGCGATCATGTCCGGCCAGCTCGGCGGACGGTAGCCGGTGACCTGGGCGAGGGCGTCCGCGTGCATCGACCGGTCGCAGGTGAACTCGTCGTCCGGCACCAGTTCACCGGACCACCCGTACACCTCGGCGACCAGTCGGAGCAGGTCGTACTTCGAGATCGGTGCGGCGGCGACGTGGTAGAGGCCGGTCAGCTCCGCCCGGGGCAGGACCACCGTGCGCAGCAACCGGGCGAACTCCACGGTCGTCACCCCGCTGTAGATGGCCCTGGTGAAACCGCGTACCTGACCGCGTTGGGAGAGGAACCAGTCCACCAGGGAACGGTTCGTGGTCAGCTCGTGCCCGACGATCGAGGTGCGCAGGGTGAGCGCCGCGACCCCTGTCGCCTCGCCCAGCAGCTTGGACCGACCGTAGAGGTCGGGCGGGTCGGGCAGGTCGTCCTCCACGTAACCGCCCCGGCGGCCGGAGAACACGCAGTCGGTGCTGACGTGCACGAGCCGGCCGCCGACCTGCGCGCAGGCGTCGGCCAGCAGGTGGGGGAAGAGGGCGTTGAGGGTGACCGTGGGCACCGCGTCCTGTACGTCCGGCCGCTGCTTGATGACGCCGACACAGTTGACGACGACGTCCGGTCGCAGCTCGTCCACGAGTCGCCGGACGTGGTCGAACCGGGTCACGTCGACGGCCGGGACGATGCGGGCGAGCAGCTGCCGGGGGAACCACCCGGCCCGGTCGTCGATGGTGCGGGCGAGACCGTGGACGTCGAGCTCCGGGTCGTCGTCGAGTTCGCGCAGCACGGCGTGGCCGAGCATGCCGGTGACGCCGACGACGAGAACCCGGCGTGCCGGGCGTTGGTCGGCCTGGTGGTCGCCCCGTTGGTCGGCCTGGTGGTCGCTGCGCCGCCGGGGCACCCGGTCGGGTCGGCCGGTGTCGGCGGCCGTGCTCATGTCGTCACCACGGCCGCCGCGGCGGCCTGGACCTGCGCGCGTACCTCCGGCAGCGTCATCAACAACGACTCGATCTCCGGTACGGACAGCCGGCGGGCGTTGTGCGAGTGGAAGTCGGCGAGGCCACCGTGCTCGACGTCGCCCTCCTCGAAGTAGAGGGAGTAGTTGAGGTCACGGCTGTCCACCGGCACCCGGAGGAAGTCGCCGAGATCCTCGGCGAACGCGAGTTCCTCCCGGCTGGCCAGGGTCTCGTAGAGCTTCTCACCGTGCCGGATGCCGAGCACGTTGAACTTCGCCGGCACCCCGAACAGGTTGCACAGTGCCGTGGCCAGGTCGCCGATGGTGCAGGCGTCGGCCTTGCGGATGAAGACGTCCCCCGGCTGGCCGAACGCGAACGCGTGTTCCACCAGCTCGACCGACTCGGGCAGCGACATCAGGAAACGGGTCATCGTCGGCTCGGTGACCGTCGGCAGCCCCCCGCGCAGGATCTGGTCGATGAACAGTGGAATCACCGAGCCGCGCGAGTACATCACATTGCCGTAGCGCACACAGCAGACCCGGGTCCGGGCCGCCGCGTTGTTGCGGGAGTGCGCCTGCGCCACCTTTTCCATCAACGCCTTGGTCATGCCCATCGCGTTGACCGGATAGACGGCCTTGTCGGTGCTCAGCAGGACCAGCGTCTCCACGCCGACCCGCTCGCAGGCGTCCACCACGTTGGCGCTGCCGAGCACATTGGTGCGGACCGCCTCGAGGGGGAAGAACTCGCAGGAGGGCACCTGCTTGAGGGCCGCGGCGTGGAAGACGAACTCCATGCCCCGGGCGGCCTTGAGCACACTGTCGTAGTCCCGGACGTCGCCGATGTAGTAGCGGACCCGGTCATTGCCGAGGCGGTGCCGCATCGCGTCCTGTTTCGACTCGTCACGGCTGAGGACCCGCACCTCGGCGGCACCGGCGTCGAGCAGTCGGGAGACCATTGTCTGGCCGAACGACCCGGTGCCACCGGTGATCAGGAAACGCCTGTCCGAAAGCGAGGAAAGCATATCTCCTCCTGCCTGTATCCCGGCGGACCATCCTCGGGAATCGCGATCTCGTCAATGGTGACCATACTGTTGCCATAACGAGACCGGGCGCGCTTCCGGTAAAGGGAGGAGCAGTCACGTTTCACGTTTGCCGGGTGCGTTGCGCGCGCCATTGCCGACCCGCCCGGGGTGGCGAATGTGAAAGCGCGGGTCGTCCGCCGCAATGGTGATAGGTGTGTTCCATGCCCAAAGTTGCTGTCCCCGCGGCGCAGCCGCGCGCCGGTGCCCACGGCCCAGCGGCCGGACGGGGAGCCGCCCCGACGACCCGGCGACCGTACGATCGCTGGAAGCGGCTCCTCGACGTGCTCGGTGCCCTCGTCGTGCTGACCGTCGGCGCACCCCTGCTGGCCCTCGTCGCCCTGGTCGTGCTGGTGACGCACGGGCGGCCGGTGCTGTTCCGGCACACCCGGCCCGGCCTGCACGGCGAGTTGTTCGAGGTGGTGAAGTTCCGCACCATGCGCCATCCCGACCCGGTGCGGGGGCTGGTGACCGACGCCCAGCGCCTCACCCGGGTGGGCCGCTGGCTGCGGGCGAGCAGCCTCGACGAGCTGCCGGAGTTCTGGAACGTGCTGCGCGGCGAGATGAGCGTGGTCGGTCCCCGTCCGCACCTGGTGCGGTACCTCGCCCTCTACAACGCCGAGCAGGCCCGCCGGCACGAGGTGCGGCCGGGCATCACCGGGCTCGCCCAGGTACGCGGACGCAACTCCCTGAGTTGGGAGGCGAAGTTCGGCTACGACATCGACTACGTCGACCGGCGGTCCTTCCTGCTGGACCTGAAGATCCTGCTGACCACCGTCCGGGTGGTGCTCAGCCGGGAGGGCATCTCGGCTCCCGGCGCGGCCACCTGGCACGAGTTCACCGGCAACGACCAGCCGCCCGCGCCGTCGTCGGCCGGTGACCGGCCGGCTGCGTCGTCGGTCGCCGGCCGGTCGGCTGCGTCGTCGTCGGTCGACGACCCGCCAGCTGCGTCGTCGGTCGACGACCGGGACGCCGCGTACCGCCGATGAACCGGGTGCTGCTGCTGGGCGCCGGTGGCTTCCTGGGCCGCCACATCGGTGCCGTGCTGGCCGGGCACACCGTCCTGCGGTCGCCCACCCGCGCGCAGTGCGACCTGGTCCGGATGGAGCTGCCCGAGTTGACCGCGCTGGTCGCGCGGGAACGGCCGGACGTGGTGGTGAGCGTGGCGGGCCGGATCGTCGGCTCCGGGCTGGACTTCGTGCGGGCGCACGTCGTGACGACCGCGAAACTGATCGAGGCGGTGTCCGTCGCCGCACCCGGGGCCCGGTTGATCCGGATCGGCTCGGCGGCGGAGTACGGCGTCGTGCCGTACGGCCTCGCCGTCGGGGAGGACCACCCGGCCGCACCCGTGAGCGAGTACGGGCTCAGCCACCTGGCGGCGACCCGCCTGGCGCAGCTCGCGGGCGACGCCGGCCGCCTCGACACGATCGTGCTGCGGGTCTTCAACCCGGTCGGGCCGGGGATGCCGGCGGGCAACATGCTGGCCCGGGTGACCGCGATGGTCCGGGCGGCGGCGGCCGGCGGGGCGGGTGACCTCGCCCTGGGTCTGCACGACACCTACCGGGATCTCGTCGACGTGCGGGACGTGGCGGCGGCGGTGCTGGCCGCGACCCGGTGCGCCGTGGGCACGGAGCGGGTCGTCAACGTGGGCAGCGGACGCGCGGTGGCGACGCGGGACGTCGTCCGGCTGCTGGCCGACGTGGCCGGGTTCCCCGGTCAGATCCGGCCCGGCACCTTCCCGCCCGACGCCACCCGCTCGGCCGCGGTGCCCTGGATGTGCGCCGACCTCGACCGTGCCCGTCGGGTGCTCGGCTGGGCCCCGGCGTACGACCTGACCGACTCGCTGCGCGCCCTGTGGGGGGCCGACGGCGCGCAACCCACCCGCCCGGTGGCCGGCGTGGCGGCGGGGTGAGGTCGATGCGGATCGGCCTGCTCACCCAGTGGTTCGACCCGGAGCCGGGCCCGGCGGCCCTGCCCGGGATGCTCGCCCGCGCCCTCGCCGACCGGGGACACGAGGTCCGGGTGCTCACTGGTTTCCCGAACTACCCGACCGGTCGGCTGGCACCCGGCTACCGGCTGGCCCGCCGCCTCGACGAGACCGACGGCCCGCTCCGGGTCCGCCGGGTGGCCCTCTATCCCAGCCACGACCGCTCCGCGCCGCGTCGGGTGGCGAACTACGGGTCCTTCGCCGTCTCCGCGCTGGTCTCCGGCGCCCCGGCGCTGCGGGGCCTGGATGCCCTCTGGGTCGGCAACTCGCCGATCAGCGTCGCCCTGCCGATGTGGTTCACCCGGTACGTGCACCGGGTGCCGGTGCTGCTGCACGTGCTGGACCTGTGGCCGGACAGCGTGGTGGCGAGCGGCTTCCTCGGCACCGGTCGGGTGTCGCGGACGGTCGAGCGGGGGATGGCCGCCTGGTGCGGCGCGATGTACCGCAGCGCGGCCCGGGTCGCCCACGTCTCACCGGGTGCCGCCGATCTGCTCGCCGGCCGGGGGGTGCCCCGGGAGAAACTCGTGCACATCCCGGTGTGGGCGGACGAGACGCTGGGTGTCCGCGCCGCCGACCTGCGCGCCGAACTCGGGCTGCGCACCGACCAGGTGGTGCTGGTGTACGCGGGCGCGCTCGGCGAGGCACAGGGGCTCGACTCGCTGATCGACGCCTGCGCCCGCACCGGCGACCCCCGACTGGTCTGCCTGATCGCCGGCTCCGGCACCACCGAGGAGCGGCTGCGTCATCGGGCCGGGGCGGTGGGGGCGACGAACGTCCGGTTCCTCGGGCAGCTGCCCCGGGACCGGATGCCCGCGCTGATGGCCACCGGGGACGTCCACTACGTGAGCCTGCGGCCCGGCGGCATGTCCGCGTACACGATGCCGAGCAAGGTGCAGGCGACCCTCGCCGCCGGGCGCGCGCTCCTGGTCGCCGCGGAGGGCGACGCCGCCGCCGTGGCACGCGACAGCGGTGCGGGGATCACCGCCCGACCCGGTGACCCCGACTCGATCGCCGACGCCCTGCGGGAGGTCTGCGACCTGGGCCGGGAGAAGCTGGAACTGCTCGGTCAGGCCGGCCGGGCGCACTACGACCGGGTCTTCTCCGTGGCCGCCGGTGCCGACCGGGTCGAGCGGACCCTGCACGAGATGGTGGCCGACGGCCGGTCAGGGCCAGTCGTCGCCCGCGCTGAGCCGGCGGCGCAGGAGCACCTCCAGCGGTAGCGACTCCCCGTCACGGCCACCACGGCCGATCACCAGCGGCGGCGGGGACGGCTCCGGCGTGGCGCCGAACAGCAGCGCGCGCAGGCTGGCCGGCACGGTCAACAGGTGGAACCGCCCCGACACGTCGACCGCCCGGTGCCGGGCCCGGTCGACGTACCAACCGTGCAGCCCGGTCCGGTAGCGGTGCCGCCCGTCGTAGGACACGGCGACGAGGCGGGTGGTGGCGAGCCCCCGCTGTCGTGCCTCGGCGACGAACGCGTCGACCAACTCCGTCGCCTCCGCCTGCTCCGCCGCACGCCGCCGCTCGTCGGCGGCGGCGTGCGCCTGCACCGCGTGCCGTCGCGTCTCGCGCCAGTCCGCGCCGTCGTCCGTGACCATCACCCGACGGTACGCCGGTCACCGCCGCCGTCGCCGCCCCGGGCCACGGCGGTCGGCAGGTCGACCGTGGACAGTAGGCAGCCGACCAGCCCTCCGGCGGGCCGGCCTCAGAGCAGGCCGGCCCGCCGGAGGGCGTCGGCCATCGCGCTGTCGGCGGGCGGCCCACCGCTGCCGCGCCCCTGGCGTCCCTGTCCGCCGCGCCCCTGACCACCCTGGCCCTGTCCGGGCTGACCTTGACCGCCGCGTCCCTGACCGCTCCGCCCCTGCCCGCTCCCTCCCTGCCCGCTCCGCCCCTGCCCGCCCTGGCCCTGGCCGCCCTGACCCTGGCCGCCCTGACCTTGGCCGCCCTGACCTTGGCCGCCCTGACCTTGGCCGCCCTGACCTTGGCCGCCCTGACCTTGGCCGCCCTGACCTCGGTCGCCGCGGCCCTGGCCGGCCCGGCCCGGTTCGCCCCGGTGCGGCCGGTCGACGTCGGCCCGGCGTGCCCCCGCCGCCGCCTCGTCGTCCAACCGCAGGGTCAACGAGATCCGCTTGCGCGGCACGTCGATGTCGAGCACCTTGACCCGGACCACGTCACCGGACTTCACCACGTCGCGCGGGTCCTTGACGAAGGTGTGCGACATCGCCGAGACGTGCACCAGCCCGTCCTGGTGCACGCCCACGTCGACGAACGCGCCGAACGCGGCCACGTTGGTGACCACGCCCTCCAGCAGCATCCCGGGGGTCAGGTCGCTGATCTTCTCCACCCCCTCGACGAAGGTGGCGGTGCGGAACTCCGGTCGCGGGTCCCGGCCGGGCTTCTCCAGCTCGGCGAGGATGTCGGTGACGGTGGGCAGGCCGAAGGTGTCGTCGACGAAGTCGGTGGCCCGCAGCCCGCGCAGGATCGTCGACCTCCCGATCAACGAACGCAGGTCCTGCCCGGTGCTGGCCAGGATCCGGCGCACCACCGGGTACGCCTCCGGGTGCACGCTTGACGAGTCGAGCGGATCGGTGCCACCGGGGATGCGCAGGAAGCCGGCGCACTGCTCGAACGCCTTCGGGCCGAGCCGGGCCACCTTCTTCAGCTCGGCGCGGGTGCGGAACGGCCCGTTGGCGTCCCGGTGCAGCACGATGTTCTCCGCCAGGCCGGCGCCGATGCCGGAGACCCGGGTCAGCAGGGGAGCGGAGGCGGTGTTGACGTCCACCCCGACCCCGTTGACGCAGTCCTCCACCACCGCGTCCAGCGACCGGGACAGCTTCACCTCGGACAGGTCGTGCTGGTACTGGCCGACGCCGATCGAGCGCGGGTCGATCTTGACCAGCTCGGCCAGCGGGTCCTGGAGGCGGCGGGCGATGGAGACCGCGCCGCGCAGCGACACGTCCAACGTGGGCAGCTCCTGCGAGGCGTACGCGGAGGCGGAGTAGACCGACGCGCCGGCCTCGGAGACCATCACCTTGGTCAGGCCGAGCTGCGGATGCCGCGTGATCAGGTCGGCGGCGAGCTTGTCGGTCTCCCGGCTGGCGGTGCCGTTGCCGATCGCGACCAGCTCCACCCCGTGCGCCCCGGCCAGCCTGGCCAGCGTGTCGATCGAGGCGTCCCACTGCCGGCGCGGCTCGTGCGGGTAGATCGTGTCGGTGGCGACCACCTTGCCGGTGGCGTCCACCACCGCCACCTTCACCCCGGTACGCAGGCCCGGGTCGAGACCCATGGTGGTGCGGCTGCCGGCGGGGGCGGCGAGCAGCAGGTCGCGCAGGTTGGTGGCGAAGACCCGGACCGCCTCCTCCTCGGCCGCCTGCCACAACCGCATCCGCAGGTCGGCACCGAGGTGGATCAGGATCCGGGTACGCCAGGCCCAGCGCACCGTGTCGGCCAGCCACCTGTCGGCGGGGCGGCCCGCGTCGGTGACGCCGAACCGGCCGGCGACGGCCGCCTCGTAGCGGGTGGGGCCGGTGGGCGGGGCGTCCGGGTCCTCCTCGGCGTCGGGAGCCATGGTGAGGTCGAGCACGCCCTCCTTCTCGCCCCGGAACATCGCCAGGATCCGGTGCGAGGGCAGCTTCGGGTACGGCTCGGCGAAGTCGAAGTAGTCGGCGAACTTCGCGCCGGCGGCCTGTTGCCCGTCGCGTACCCGGGAGACCAGCCGGCCCCGCGACCACATCTGCTCGCGCAGCGTGCCGATCAGGTCGGCGTCCTCGGCGAACCGCTCGATCAGGATGGCCCGCGCGCCCTCCAGCGCGGCGGCGGCATCGACCACCCCGCGCCCGGCGTCGACGAACCCGGCGGCCGTCTCCTTCGGCTCCCGGGTCGGGTCACCCAGCAGCGCGTCGGCAAGCGGCTCCAGCCCGGCCTCCCGGGCGATCTGCGCCCTGGTCCGCCGCTTGGGCTTGTAGGGCAGGTAGATGTCCTCCAGCCGGGACTTCGAGTCGGCCGCCATGATCTGCGCTTCCAGCGTCTCGTCCAGTTTGCCCTGGCTACGGATCGACTCCAGCACCGCGGCCCGCCGCTCGTCCAGCTCGCGCAGGTAGCGCAGCCGCTCCTCCAGGGTGCGCAGTTGGGCGTCGTCGAGCAGGCCGGTGGCCTCCTTGCGGTAGCGGGCGATGAACGGCACGGTCGCGCCGCCGTCGAGCAGCTCGACGGCCGCCCGCACCTGGCGCTCGGCCACGCCGAGCTCCTCGGCGATCCGCTGATGGACTGACTGGGTCACGATGTCGCTCCGCCTTCGCTTCGGGTTCCGGTCGTATTCTGCCGCCCCGGGCCGACACCGTTGGTGACCCCCGCCCGTGCCGAACGCCAGTCCGGCCCCACCGGCGCCGAGCCGCCGTTGCCGGTCGGCCGGCTGCGCTAGCGTGGCGATCATGGAACAACCTGCGGATCCGCGTGCCCGTCGGCTCTTCGGCGGCAGTGCCCGAGCCCTCGGCGATCTGGCCACCAGCCCGTTCCGGGCCGACCGGGACCGGATCGTCGCCTCACCCTTCTTCGCCCGGCTCGGCGGGGTGACCCAGGTGATCAGCCCGGTCGGCTCCGGGCTGCTGGTGCACAACCGGCTCACCCACAGCCTCAAGGTGGCCCAGGTGGCCAGGGCGATCGCCGAGCGGCTGACCGCCGACCCGACGCACCGGGACCTGCTGGAGAAACTGGGCGGCTGCGACCCGGACGTGGTGGAGGCCGCCGCCCTCGCCCACGACCTCGGTCACCCGCCGTTCGGGCACCTGGGGGAGCGGGTGCTCGACCGGTTGGCCCGGCAGCGGCTCGGGCTGGCCGACGGGTTCGAGGGAAACGCCCAGTCGTACCGGATCGTCACCAGCACCGAGATCCGGGGCGCGGCCACCACCGGTCTCGACCTGACCGCCGCCGTCCGGGCGGCGATGCTGAAATACCCGTGGACCCGGCTGGACCACCCCGCCCCGCACCCCCGGCACCTGCGTCCCGCCCCCCGGGGTGCCGCCGCCCCGCCGGACGACCCGGACAGCGGCTCGCTGAAGTTCGGCGCGTACGGCACGGAGCTTGCCGACCTGCGGCAGGCCCGCGCGCCGTTCGCCGGGCGGATCGCCGAGTGGCAGCAGACCGTCGAGGCGTCGGTGATGGACACCGCCGACGACATCGCGTACGCCATCCACGACGTGGAGGACTTCTACCGGGTGGGGGTGCTCCAGCAGGGCACCGTCGCCGCCGAACTGATGGCCTGGCAGCGCGAGGGCGGGCACCTGCGGGCGGTCACCGACGCCGCGCTGGCCGGTGCCGCCCGCCGCCCCGGCTCGGCGATCGAGGCGCTGCGCCGGCAACTGCACCGTAAGGACGCCTGGATCGCCGACGACGACGCGTTCGCCGCCGCCGTCGAGCACGTCCGCGAGGAACTGGTGGACGGGCTGCTGGCGCTGCCCTTCGACGGTTCGATCGAGGCCGAGCAGTACGTGGCCCGGTTCTCGGCCCGGTGGACCACCCGGCTGGTCGACGCGATCACGGTGACCGCCGTCCCGGACGTGCGTTCCGGTCACGTGCTGCTGGCCAAGGCCCAGTGGCACGAGGTGCAGGTGCTCAAGTTCGTCCACCACCGGTTCGTGCTGGCCCGCCCCGACCTGGCCCTGCACCAGCGGGGCCAGGCCCGGCTGCTGGGCACCCTGGTCGAGTCGCTCTGGGAGTGGCTGCTCGACCCGGAGGAGGAGTCCCGGCTGCCGCGCCGGCTGCCCGACCTGGTGGAGCTGGCCGAGGCGGAGCTGCACCCGCGTACCCCGGACCGGATCGGCCGGGCCCGGGGCCGGGCCATCGTCGACTTCGTCGCCCAGCTCACCGACGGCCAGGCGGTGGCGATGCTGGACGTCCTGTCCGGTCGCTCCGGCGCCCTCTGGACCGACGCCTTCGTCCTCTGACAGGCGGCGACAGGAACCCTCCGGTCAGGCGATGGTCTGCCACCAGCCGTCGACCGGCGGCGGGTCGTCCACCACCACCCGCTCGCCGGGCCGGGGCACCGCCAGCCGGACGTCGCGGGCCTTGGCCTCGGCCCAGAGCCGGTCCACCGGCTCGGACCAGTCGTGCAGGGCCAGGTTGAACGTCGCCCAGTGCACCGGGACGAAGAGGCCGCCGCGCAGCTCCAGGTGGGCGGTGACCGCCTCCTCCGGGAACATGTGGATGCCCGGCCAGGCCCGGTCGTACGCGCCGATCTGCATCAGCGTCGCGTCGAACGGCCCGTGCGCGGCGCCGATCTCGGCGTACCCGTCGAAGTAGCCCGAGTCGCCGGTGTAGAAGACCCGTCGGTGCGCGCCGGCGACCACCCAGGAGCTCCACAGCGTGCCGTCGCGGCGCAGCCCCCGGCCGGAGAAGTGCTGGGCGGCGGTGGCGGTGATCTCCAGACCACCGACCCGGTGCCCCTCCGACCAGTCCAGCTCGATGATCCGGTCGGCGGGCACCCCCCACCGGTCGAGGTGCGCGCCGACGCCGAGCGGCACCAGGAACGGTGCCGACTGCCGCCGGACCAGCTCCCGGACGGTGGTCATGTCGAGGTGGTCGTAGTGGTCGTGGGAGATCAGGATCGCGTCGACGGTGGGCAGTTCGTCGAGGCGTACCGGGGGCTCGTGCAGCCGCTTCGGCCCGATCGCGGCGGACGGCGAGCAGCGGTCGCTCCATACCGGGTCGATCAGCACCCGCTGCCCCTCGATCTCGACAAGCGCCGAGGCGTGGCCGTACCAGACGATGTTCAGCTCACGGTCGACGCCTGTCGTCGGGGCCGCGGTGGGCCGCAGCAACGGGACCGGGGCGGTCGGCCGGCGGCGCTGCTGGCCGAAGAGCAGCTCCCGGAGCAGGCTGCGGTCGGGATCGCCGCCGGGCATCGTCCGGGTGGCGACCCGGTTGTGGAAGGTGCCGTCGCGGAACTGCGCGGAGCGGGCCGCCCGCTCGGCGCGTGCCCCGGTCAGCCGGCCGCCCAGCGCCGCCGGCACGTCCCGTGCCGCCCACGCCAGCCCGGCGATCGCGGCCAGCCCCGCCACCTGCCACAGCCGCCCGCCGGACGTCCGCTCGACCGTTCGCTCCGCTGGTTCCCGCATGCTCTCGTCCCCCTCGCCGGTGTCCCGCGGTACACGGTAGTCACCAGCGGACCCGTCCGCCCACGTTGCCCCGTGCTCCGCCCGACGACGGCGACCGGCGGGCGACCGGCCGGGTGGCGACCGGACGGTCAGCCGCCGTTGCTGGGCCGCTGCCGGGCGACCCGGTGCCGGGGCGCGTCGGTGGCACCGGTCAGCTGCGCGGTGGCGTCCAGGATGAACCGGCCGAGCCGGGCCCGGGCCTGCACCACCGGGTGGGTGGCGCCGAAGTTGTCCCGATCGGCCTGACCGTCGGCGAAGAGCACGTACGTCAGCACGGCCGCCCCGGAGGTGTCGAACACCACGCCGGCCTCGTGCCGGGCGTCGACGAACCAGCCCGCCTTGGTGGCCACCCGGGCCCGTTCCGCCGAGGACATGGTGCGCCGGATGCCGTCGGTGAAGGCGACCGGGGAGCGCAGCAGCTTGAGCACGAGAGCGGTCGACGACGGCGAGAGCAGCGTGCCGGCGACCAGGGCGCGCAGCAGCGCGTGCATCTCCCGGGCGGTGCTGGTGCCGAGGTAGAAGCGGTTCGGGTTGGACAGCGGCTGCACCTGGGTGTCGGGGAAGCCCTTGCCGACCAGGATCCGGTTGATCTCGGCGGCCGGGCAGACCAGGCCGCAGAGCCGCGAGGCGGTGTCGTCGGAGACGGTGAGCAGGTTGGCCAGCACGTGCCCCAGCGTCACCGAGCTGGGGTAGGCGGTGTCCAGGACGAAGATGCCGTCCCCACCGGGCACCACGGTCGAGGCGGCCACCTCGACCCGCTGGTCGAGGGTGAGCAGCCCCCGGTCGATCTT
Organism: Micromonospora sp. DSM 43699; assembly: GCF_055517075.1. NCBI lineage: Bacteria > Bacillati > Actinomycetota > Actinomycetes > Micromonosporales > Micromonosporaceae > Micromonospora > Micromonospora sp. DSM 43699. The sequence continues at coordinate 34,197 of NZ_JBTMMT010000011.1, read as the reverse complement.
GTCGAGCACCGCGACGGCCACCGCGATCTTGTTGACGCTGTACGCCTCGACCCGGCGGTCGGCCGACTCGGAGACCGCGACCAGCGGGGTGGCACCGTTCTCCAGGCTGAGGTGCACCTGCCAGTTGCCCCCGGTCAGCGCCTTCTCCCGCTGGAAGGCCGCGGCGATCCTCGGGGCGACGAGTTCCGGGCTGGCGGCGGCGGCAGCGGACCGGCCCGGCCGGACGGCACCCGACGCCGGTGTGCCCCCGACGAGCACCGCCCCGGCGGTGGCGGCCGTTCCGAGTCCCAACGCGGTCCTGCGGTTCACCCTGGTGGTCACGTCTCTCCCGTCGAGTGGGGCCCCGAACTGTCCCCGGGCCACCACTCTAGGTGAGCGGACCGCCTCCCGGGTGCCCGCTCACCGACGCCGACGCCGTGCCGCGTCACCGGCCGCGATCGCCGCCCCCGTCGCGAGCGCCTTCACAGTCGGGGTGGTGATCGGCAGCGGCGGCCGGCCCGCCCGACCGGGGTAGTTCGCCGCCTGCTGGTAGACCGGCGTGTCCACACTTCCCGGGGTGACCAGGCAGACGTGCACCCCGGGCAGGTCCCGGGCCTCCTGCCGCACGGTGCGGACCAGTCCCTGCAAACCCCACTTGCTTGTCACGTAGCCGCTCATGTACGGGGCGGTGACGTGCCCGAGCACCGAGCCGGTGAGGATCAGGGTGCCCCCACCGGCCGCCCGGAAGTGCCGCAACGCCACCCGGACGACGCCTGCCGCACCGAGCAGGTCGGTGCGGACCACCTGGTCGAAGACCTCCGCCGGGACCTCCTCGAACCGGCCTTACGCCATCACCGCCGCGGTGTGCACCCACACGTCGATCCGGCCGAACTCCCGTACCGCCGCGGTGGCCAGGGAGTCGAGCGCTGCCGGGTCGGTGACGTCGGTGGGCGCCGTGCGTACCCGGTCCGCGCCGGCGTCGAGGCACTCCCGGCGTACGTCGGCCAGGGTGGTGGGGGTGCGGGCGGCGAGGACCAGACGGTCCCCGCGCCCGGCGAACTCCCGGGCCGCCGCGCGGCCGATGCCGCTGGTGGCCCCGGTGACCACCACCACCCGACTCACGGTGCCAGCACGACCTTGACGCAGCCGTCCTCCTTCTTCTGGAACATCTCGTACGCCTTCGGCGCGTCGACAAGCGGCATCCGGTGGGTACGCAGGTCCTCCACGCCCAGCGGGTCGTCGTCACCGGCCAGCAGCGGCAGGATCTCGTCGGTCCACCGCCGCACGTGGCACTGCCCCATCCGCAGTTGGATGCCCCGGTCGAACATCTCCATCAGCGGCATCGGGTCCACCTCGCCGCCGTAGACCCCGGAGATCGAGACGGTGCCGCCGCGCCGCACCGCCTTGAGGGCGGCCTTGAGCACTGTCAACCGGTCCACACCGGCCTTGTCGATCATCTTGTCGGCCAGCTTGTCCGGCAGCAGCCCGGCGGCGTGCTGGGCCAGCTTGCCGCTTGCGGAGCCGTGCGCCTCCATCCCGACCGCGTCGATCACCGCGTCCGGGCCGCGCCCGTCGACCAGGTCGACAAGTGCGCCGGGTACGTCGTCGAGCTGGCTGACGTCAAGCGTCTCGATGCCGTGCCGGCGGGCCATCTCCAGCCGCTCCGGCACCAGGTCCAGGCCGATCACCCGGCCCGCGCCGAGGTGCCGGCCGATCCGGGCGCAGAACTGCCCGACCGGGCCGAGACCGAACACGGCCAGGGTGCCGCCGGGCGGGGTGTCCGCGTACTTCACCGCCTGCCAGGCGGTGGGCAGGATGTCGCTGAGGTAGAGGTAACGCTCGTCGGCACCGGCCTGCGGGATGACGATCGGGCCGAACTGGGCCTGCGGGACCCGCAGGTACTCGGCCTGCCCGCCGGGGACCGAGCCGTAGAGCGAGGTGTAACCGAACAGCGACGCGCCCTTGCCCTCGGCGGTGACCTGGGTCGTCTCGCACTGGGCGAACAGCTGCCGCTCGCACATCCAGCAGTGCCCGCAGGCGATGTTGAACGGGACGACCACCCGGTCGCCCTTCTTGAGCCGGGTCACCCCGGAGCCGACCTCCTCGACGACGCCCATCGGCTCGTGCCCGAGGATGTCGCCGGGCTTCAGGTACGGCCCGAGCACCTCGTACAGGTGCAGGTCGGAGCCGCAGATCGCGGTCGAGGTGATCCGGACGATCGCGTCCGTCGGCGACTCGATCCTCGGATCGGGGACCTCCTCGACCCGTACGTCCCGCTTGCCCTGCCAGGTGAGTGCCTTCATGCCGCTTCCCCTCTCGGTGCCGTCCATGGGACTGCTACCCGAGCGGAGACGCTTGAACCCGCCGCAGGCCGGACGAGGTCCCCGTCCCACCGGGCCTTGATCGTGCTCGATCCACGTTGTAGTGGTCTCCGTGCGCTGTGAGGCCACTACATCCAGGATCGAGCGCGCGGGCGCACGGGACGGCGTGGGTCGCGGCATGTGGGGGGCGCGGTGAGTGGGCGCGGCGTGGGGTGCGATGCGTGGGGTGGGGCGCGGCGGCGGGCGATGGGACGGGGGGACCGCCGTACTCCCGGGACGGAACGCCCGCCGCACCCCCCGGGTCGGGGTGCGGCGGGCGGTGGGTCGACGGCGGGCGGGGGCCGCCGGTGTGGTCAGGAACCCGGGGTGTCGCCGCGCCTGGCGGTGGCGGTGAGGTAGTCCCGGTTGAGCCGGCCGATGGTGTTCAGCGGGATGCCCTTGGGGCAGACCGCGGTGCACTCGCCCGCGTTGGTGCAACCGCCGAAGCCGGCCTCGTCGTGCGCGTCGACCATGCCGATCACCCGGGTGTAGCGCTCCGGCTGGCCCTGCGGCAGCAGCGAGAGTTGGGTGACCTTGGCGGCGGTGAAGAGCATTCCGGAGCCGTTCGGGCAGGCTGCCACGCAGGCGCCGCAGCCGATGCAGGCGGCCGACTCGAAGGCGGCGTCGGCGTCGGCCTTGGCCACCGGGGCGGCGTGGGCCTCGGGGGCGCTGCCGGTCGGCGCGGTGATGTAGCCACCGGCCGCGATGATCTTGTCGAAGGCGTTCCGGTCGACCACCAGGTCCTTGATCACCGGGAAGGCGCGGGCCCGCCACGGCTCGATGTCGATCGTCTCGCCGTCGGAGAACTGCCGCATGTGCAGCTGGCAGGCGGTGGTGCCGCGCTGCGGCCCGTGCGCGTCCCCGTTGATCATGAGTCCGCACATGCCGCAGATGCCCTCGCGGCAGTCGTGGTCGAACGCGACAGGCTCCTCCCCGGCGAGGATCAGCCGCTCGTTGAGCACGTCCAGCATCTCCAGGAACGACATGTCGGGGGAGACGTCGTCGACCGGGTAGGTCACCATCCGCCCCTTGTCCTGGGGGCCGGACTGACGCCAGATGCGCAGGGTCAGGTTCACTTGTAGCTCCGCTGCGTGGGGTGGACGTACTCGAAGGTCAGGTCTTCCTTGTGCAGCACAGCCGGCTCACCGGTGCCGGTGTACTCCCAGGCCGCCACGTAGGCGAACCGGTCGTCGTCGCGCTGCGCCTCGCCGTCCGGGGTCTGGTGCTCGGCCCGGAAGTGACCGCCGCAGGACTCCTCCCGGTGCAGGGCGTCGACGCACATCAGCTCGGCCAGCTCGAAGAAGTCGGCGACCCGGCCGGCCTTCTCCAGCGACTGGTTCAGCCCTTCGCCGTCGCCCGGCACCCGGACCCGCTGCCAGAACTGCTCCCGCAGCGCCCGGATCTCGTCGATCGCCTTGCGCAGCCCGGCCTCGGAGCGCTCCATCCCGCAGTGCTCCCACATGATCTGGCCCAGCTCCCGGTGGAACGAGTCCACCGTCCGGTCACCGTCGACGGCGAGCAGCCGGGCGATCCGGTCCTCCACCTCGCGCCGGGCCCGCACCGCCGACGGATGGCTGGCGTCGATCTTCTCCAGCGGCCCGGACGCCAGGTAGTGGGCGATCGTGGTGGGCAGCACGAAGTACCCGTCGGCCAGGCCCTGCATCAGCGCCGACGCGCCGAGCCGGTTCGCGCCGTGGTCGGAGAAGTTCGCCTCGCCGATCACGAACAGGCCGGGGATGGTCGACTGGAGGTCGTAGTCGACCCAGAGACCGCCCATCGTGTAGTGCACGGCCGGGTAGATCCGCATCGGGACCTGGTACGGATCCTCGCCGGTGATCCGCTCGTACATCTCGAACAGGTTGCCGTACTTGGCCTCGATGGCCTTACGGCCGAGCCGGTCGATCGCGTCGGCGAAGTCGAGGTAGACGCCGAGCTTGGTCGGCCCGACGCCCCGGCCCTCGTCGCAGACGTTCTTGGCGGCGCGGGAGGCGATGTCCCGGGGGACCAGGTTGCCGAAGGAGGGGTAGATCCGCTCCAGGTAGTAGTCCCGCTCGTCCTCCGGAATGTCCCGGGGGGCGCGGTCGTCGTCCTGGTTCTGCGGCACCCAGACCCGGCCGTCGTTGCGCAGCGACTCGCTCATCAGGGTCAGCTTCGACTGGTGGTCGCCGGAGACCGGGATGCAGGTCGGGTGGATCTGGGTGTAGCAGGGGTTGGCGAAGTACGCGCCCTTGCGGTGCGCCCGCCAGCTGGCGGTGACGTTGCAGCCCTTGGCGTTTGTGGAGAGGTAGAAGACGTTGCCGTAGCCGCCGGAGGCGAGCACCACCGCGTCGGCCATCTCGGTGCTGATCTCACCGGTGACCATGTCCCGCACCACGATGCCGCGCGCCTTGCCGTCCACGACGACCAGCTCCAGCATCTCGTGCCTGGTGTGCATCTCGACGTTGCCCAGGCCGATCTGCCGCTCCAGCGCCTGGTACGCGCCGAGCAGCAGCTGCTGGCCGGTCTGCCCCCGGGCGTAGAAGGTGCGCTGCACCTGCGCGCCACCGAAGGACCGGGTGTCCAGCAGTCCGCCGTACTCGCGGGCGAACGGTACGCCCTGGGCGACGCACTGGTCGATGATGTTGACGGACACCTCGGCGAGCCGGTGCACGTTCGACTCGCGGGAGCGGAAGTCGCCGCCCTTGACGGTGTCGTAGAAGAGCCGGTGCACCGAGTCACCGTCGTTGCGGTAGTTCTTGGCGGCGTTGATGCCCCCCTGCGCGGCGATCGAGTGCGCCCGGCGCGGGCTGTCCTGGTAGCAGTAGCTCCTGACCCGGTAGCCCTGCTCGGCGAGGGTGGCGGCGGCGGAGCCACCGGCGAGGCCGGTGCCCACCACGATCACCGTCATCTTCCGTCGGTTCGCCGGGTTGACCAGCTTGGCCTCGAAGCGGCGGGTCTCCCAGCGCTTCTCGACAGGGCCGTCGGGAGCCTTCGTGTCGGCGACCGGGTCGCCCTCGGTGAAGAGTTCCATGTCAGGACACCAATCCGGTGAGTACGGCGAACGGGACCACCAGGTAGCCGGCGCAGAGCACGACGGCGAAGACCAGCGCGGCGGTACGGGCCCGGCGCTCACCCCGGGGGGTCTGCTGACCGAGGCTGCGCAGCGCGCTGAACACGCCGTGCCGCAGGTGGAAGCCGACGGTGACGATCGCCAGGGTGTAGAAGAGCGTCACGTACCAGCGTTCCGGGGCGAAGTCGGCGACCACGTTGCCGTACGGGTTGCTGGCGTCGCCTACCGGGTTCAGGGTGCCGGTGGTCAGGTCCAGGATGTGGTAGATCACGAAGAGCAGGATGATCACCCCGCCCCAGCGCATGGTGCGCGCGGCGTAGCTGCCCTGGACCTTCTTGCGGTGGGCGTAGCGCACCGGGCGGGCGGCACGGGCCCGTACGGCCAGCACTGTCGCCGCCCAGATGTGCGCGACGACGGCGACCACCAGCGCGGTGCGCAGGATCCACAGGAACCACACGCCCGGCAGCAGCGGCTTGCCGATGTCGCGCAACCAGTGGGCGTAGTGGTCGAACGAGGTCTCGCCGGTGAACACCTTGAGGTTGCCGAGCATGTGGGCGACGAGGAACAGCACCAGCAGGATGCCCGTCACCGCCATGACGGCCTTCAGGCCGACGTTCGAGCGGATGGGCGACCGAGTTTTCGTGATTACCACCTGACCGACGCTAGGAGTCCTGCGACCAGTCGTCCAATGCATCGAACTCGCAGTCTCGATAGCCGTAAGCTATGAAGATGCAGCTCCATCAGCTGAGGTACTTCGTCGCGGTGGCCGAAGTGCGACATTTCACCCAAGCCGCCGACATCGTCGGCATAACCCAGCCGTCGTTGAGTAAGCAAGTTCACGCCCTGGAGACCGACCTCGGTGCCCCGCTGTTCGAGCGGGTAAGGGGAAACATCACCCTGACCGCCGCCGGTGAGGTGCTGCTGCCGCTTGCCAAACGCATCCTCGCCGACGTGGACACCGCCACCCGGGAGGTCCAGGAACTGGTCGGCCTGCGCCGGGGCCGGGTCCGGCTCGGTGCCACCCCCAGCCTGGCCACCTCGCTCGCCCCACCGGTGCTGCGCCGGTTCCGCGACGCCCACCCCGCAGTCGACCTGCGGGTCGAGGAGAGCGGCTCCCAGGACCTGGTCCGGGACCTGCTGCGCGGCGACCTCGACCTCGCCCTGATCATCATGCCGGCCCAGGGCGCCGACCCCGGGCTGCGGGTCGACCCGATCCTGCGGGAGAGCCTGGTGGTCGCCTCGGTGGATCCGCTGCCCGCCGCCTCGGGCAGCGGTGAGCTGCGGATCACCGACCTGCGCGGGCAACCGCTCGTGATGTTCCGCGAGGGCTACGACCTGCGCGACGCCACCATCCAGGCCTGCCGGGAGGCCGGGTTCGAGCCCACCTTCTCGGTCGACGGCGGCGAGATGGACGCGGTGCTCAGCTTCGTCGAGGCCGGGCTCGGCGTCGCCCTGGTGCCGGGCATCGTGGTCAGCCGCCGCCCCGGCGTCCGGGTCACCCGGCTCGCCCCGCCCGGCGTGCGCCGGACCATCGCGGTGGCCCGCCGCCGCGACGTCGTACCCACCCACGCCGGGCGGGAGCTGCGCCGCATCCTCCTCGACTACGTGCACGCGGCCACCACCACCGGCGAGCTGCCGCCGGGGGTGGAACCACTTGCGTGACCAGCGGGCCTCGGCGTCGTCGGTCAGCGGGCTTCGGCGTCGTCCATCGCGCGGTAGATGCGCTGCTCGGAGACCGGGTACGGGGTGCCGAGGGCCTGGGCGAAGACGTTCACCCGCAGCTCCTCGATCATCCAGCGGATCTGCCGTACCGGGGCTGCGGCGCGGCGGGGCGGGGGCAGCCCGGCCAACAGGTCCCGGTACTCCTTCTGCACCGTGGCGATCCGGTCCTGCTGGGCCCTGTCCCGTTGCGGGTTGGCGGTTAACCGGTCCAGCCGGCGTTCCATCGCGGTCAGGTAGCGCAGCAGGTCGGGCAGCCGGGCGTAGCCGGCCTCGGTGACGAAGCCGTCGTGCACCAGGCCGGTGAGCTGCTGACGCAGGTCGGCGAGGGCGGCCACCACCGCCAGGTTGCGGGTCGCGCCGAGGCGCTGCTCCACCGCGTACGCCGCGGCGAGCACCTGGCGGACCCGGCCCATCACCTCGACCACCGTGTCGACCAGGTCGGCGCGCACCCTGTCGCGCAGGGCGGCGAAGCCGTCGGCGTCCCAGGCCGGCCCGCCCGCGTCGGCGACCAGCTTGTCGATGGCGGCCCCGGCGACGTCGGCGATGAGCTGCTGCACCCCCCCGTGCGGGTTGCGGCTCAGCGCCAGCTTCGCCTCGTTGCTCAGCCGCCCCTGGAGGAACTGCGCCGGTGACGGCACGGTCAGCCGTAGCAGCCGCCGGGTGCCCGCCCAGTGCGCGGCGGCCTGCTCGGCCTCCGAGTCGAAGACCTTCACCCCGACCGTGGTGCCCTCGTCCACCAGCGCCGGGTAGGCGGTCACCGCGTAGCCGGCGCGTACCTGCTCGATGGTGCGGGGCAGGGTGCCGATGCTCCACGCGGTGAGCCCGGTGCGGGCCACCTCGGGCGCGGCGGCGGCCACCACCTGGCGTACCTCCTGGCGGAGCTGGCGTTGCAGGGCCGGCAGGTCCTTGCCCTCGGCGACCGGCTTGTCCTCGTCGCCGATCACCCGGAACGTCACCCGCAGGTGCGGCGGCAACTTCGCCGGCTCCCACGCCTCCCGGGGGACGTTCACCCCGGTCATCCGGCGCAACTGCCGGGCCAGCGCGTCCAGCAGCGGCTCCTCGCCCGGGGTGATCGCGGCGAGCGCCGCACGGGCGAAGTCCGGCACCGGGACGAAGTTGCGCCGGACCGGTTTGGGCAGCGACCGGATCAACGCGATCACCAACTCCTCGCGCAGCCCCGGTACCTGCCAGTCGAAGCTCTCCGCCGGCACCTGGTTGAGCAGCGGCAGCGGGATGTCGACGGTGACGCCGTCGGTGGGCGCGGTCGGGTCGAAGGTGTACGTCAGCGGCAGGGTCACCCCGTCGGCCCGCCACTCGTCCGGGAAGTCGGCCTCGTCGACCCCGCCGCGCCCGGCGTTGACAAGCAGTTCCCGGGTGAAGGTGAGTAGGTCGGGCTGCTCGTGCCGGGCCTTCTTCCACCAGGCGTCGAAGTGTCGTCCGGAGACCACGTCGGCGGGGATGCGCTGGTCGTAGAAGGCGAAGATGCTCTCGTCGTCGACCAGGATGTCCCGGCGGCGGGCCCGGTTCTCCAACTCCTCGATCTCGGCGAGCAGCCGACGATTGTCCCGCCAGAACGGGTGGTGGGTCTGCCAGTCGCCCTCGACCAGGGCGTGCCTGATGAACAGCTCCCGGCTCAGCACCGGGTCGATCCGCCCGAAGTTGACCTTGCGGGAGGTGACAAGCGGGACGCCGTACAGGGTGACCTTCTCGTAGGCCATGACGGCGGCCTGGTTCTTCTCCCAGTGCGGCTCGCTGTAGCTGCGCTTGACCAGGTGCTGGGCCAGCGGCTCCACCCACTCCGGCTCGACCCGCCCGGCGACCCGGCCCCACAGCCGGGAGGTCTCCACCAGTTCGGCTGCCATCACCCAGCGCGGCGGCTTCCTGAACAGCGCCGAACCGGGGAAGACCGCGAACTTCGCCCCCCGCGCGCCCAGGTACTCGTGCTTCTGGGCGTCCTTGAGCCCGATGTGCGACAGCAGCCCGGGCAGCAGCGACTGGTGCACCTTCGGGGTGTCGATCTCCTCCGGCAGGTCGGCGGCCGGGCCGCGCCGGCCCCCGTCGGCCGTCGGCGGCGTCGCGCCCCGCCGGCCCCGCCGCCCGTCACCCTGTTCCGGGGTACGCAGCACCTGGCGCAACTGGGCGACGATGTCCTGCCACTCGCGGACCCGCAGGTAGTTGAGGTATTCCGCCCGGCACATCCGGCGGAACGCGCTGGACGACAGCTCCCGCTGCTGCTCGCGCAGGTAACGCCAGAGGTTGAGGAACGACACGAAGTCGGACTCCTTGTCGGCGAACCGGGCGTGCGCCTGGTCGGCCTGGGCCTGCTTCTCCGCCGGCCGCTCCCGGGGGTCCTGGATCGACAGCGCCGCGGCGATCACCAGCACCTCGGTGGCACAGCCGTTGCGTTCTCCCTCGATGACCATCCGGGCCAGCCGGGGATCGACCGGGAGCTGGGCCAGCCGCCGGCCCAACGGGGTGAGTCGCTTGGCCGGGTCGGCCTCGGTCGGGTCCAGCGCGCCCAGCTCGTGCAGCAGGTTGACCCCGTCGGTGACGTTGCGCCGGTCCGGCGGGTCGATGAACGGGAACGCGGCGAGGTCACCGAGGCCGATCGCGGTCATCTGGAGGATGACCGAGGCGAGGTTGGTGCGCAGGATCTCCGGGTCGGTGAACTCCGGCCGGGAGGCGAAGTCCTGCTCGTCGTAGAGCCGGATGCAGATGCCGTCGGAGGTCCGGCCGCAGCGGCCCTTACGCTGGTTGGCCGAGGCCTGGGAGACCGGTTCGATGGGCAGCCGCTGCACCTTCAACCGGCTGGAGTAGCGGGAGATCCGGGCCGATCCCGGGTCCACCACGTACTTGATGCCGGGGACGGTCAGCGAGGTCTCCGCGACGTTGGTGGCGAGCACCACCCGGCGTCCGGGGTGGGCGGCGAAGACCCGGTGCTGCTCGGCGGCCGACAGCCGGGCGTAGAGCGGCAGGATCTCGGTGCCCAGCAGCGAGCGTTTCGACTGGGTCAGCTTGCCCAGCGCCTCGGCGGTGTCCCGGATCTCCCGTTCGCCGCTGAGGAAGACCAGGATGTCGCCCGGCCCCTCGGCGGCCAGCTCCTGCACCGCGTCGCCGATCGCCTGGATCTGGTCGCGGACGTTCTCCTCGTCGTCGCCCTCGTCCTCGTCACCCTCTGTCACCTCGACCAGCGGCCGGTAGCGCACCTCCACCGGATAGGTCCGTCCGGATACCTCGACGATCGGCGCGGGCCTGCCCTCGGCATCGGCGAAGTGCTCGGCGAACCGGGCGGTCTCGATGGTCGCCGAGGTGATGACCACCTTGAGGTCGGGACGGCGGGGGAGCAGCTGACGCAGGTAGCCGAGGATGAAGTCGATGTTGAGGCTGCGCTCGTGCGCCTCGTCGATGATCAACGTGTCGTACTGGCGCAGCATCCGGTCGGTCTGCAACTCGGCCAGCAGGATGCCGTCGGTCATCAGCTTGACCAGGCTGCGGTCGCTCACCTGGTCGGTGAAGCGCACCTTGTAGCCGACCACGTCGCCCAGCTCGGTGCCGAGTTCCTCGGCGATCCGGTCGGCGACCGTCCGGGCGGCCAACCGGCGGGGTTGGGTGTGCCCGATCAGCCCGGTGACCCCGCGCCCCAGCTCCAGGCAGATCTTGGGCAGCTGGGTGGTCTTGCCGGAGCCGGTCTCGCCGGCCACGATCACCACCTGGTGGTCCCGGATGGCGGCGGCGATGTCGTCGCGGCGCTCGCTGACCGGCAACTGCGCCGGATAGGTGATGGTCGGCACGGCGGCCCGCCGGGCGGCCAGCCGGGACTCCGCCCGGGACACCTCCCCGGCGATCTCGACAAGCGCCTCGTCGCGTCGCTGCGGGTCGCGCAGCTTGCGTACCCCGTCCAGCCGACGCTGGAGGCGGCGCTGGTCGCGGAACATCAGCGGGGTGAGGCGGCGGTGCAGCTCGCGGGCGGAAACGGCGTCGGCGGGCGTGGCGGGGCCGGAGGCGGTTGGATTCTGCATGTCGTCGCCAAGGATAGGCAGTGCGCCGCCGGACCGCCCCCGGGTTACGCCCTCGCGGCGCAGCGCGGCTCCCCGCAGCCCCCGGTGGCCCGGTCCGGATGCGGTCGCGTCCGCCGGAGCGCTGCCCGGGAAACCAGCTGTCGCCGGGCTACGCTGACCGCCGGAGGACGCGACCACGGGGGCTGCCGGATGACGACGACGATGCTGGACACCGACCGCGCACTGGTCCAGGCCGCCACGGCGGTCGCCAAGTTGCGTTGCCGCAGCGAGAACCACACCGTCGCGGCGGCGGCCCGGACCAGCGACGGCCGGGTCTTCACCGGAGTGAACCTCTTCCACTTCACCGGTGGCCCCTGCGCCGAGATCGTGGCCCTCGGTGCCGCCGCCACCCAGGGTGCGGGGGAGCTGGAGGCCATCGTCGCGGTGGGCGACCGGGGGCGCGGGGTGATTCCGCCGTGCGGCCGGTGCCGGCAGGTGCTGCTCGACTACCACCCGGGCATCCAGGTCATCGTCGGGCCGCTTGACGCACTACGGAAGCTGCCGGTCACCGACCTGCTGCCGGAGACGTACGTCTGGGCCGACCAGCGCCTCGACGCGTCGGCGATCGTCCGGACCGGTCACTGGCCGATGCCGACTGTCCCGGCGAGCCGACCCGCCTCGGAGGACTGAGCGGGCACTGTCGTCCGGCGGTCCGGTTCGGCCCACCACCGGCCCGGCGAGCCGAACCGACGCTGCCGACGGGCGGCGTGAGGCCGATGCCGTCCTGGCCGACCCGTCGTGACGTCCGCCGCCGGCACGAAACCGCAGGTGGATCGACAATCCTCGGCTAGGTGACCCTAAGGTGCTCGAATAAGGTGAGGCGAACTGTGGATAACTCGGGCGGGTCGACTGACGCCGGCATGAGAGGTCGAGCTGCCCTCGGGAGGCTAGATCACGCTGCACCCATGTTGTAGTGGCCTCCAAGACTAGGGATGCCACTACAACATAGACAACACCGTTGTGTTAGGTGGAACGGCTGTTCGTCACCCAGCGCTGCCTCGCCGATCATGGAGTTGTGGTGGGTGACAGAACGCCTGTAAAGCCCCCAAGGTCGGCACCACCACTCCATGATCGCCAAGCGGGCCCACCCCGGTCCCCGATCGGGCACTTCCTGTCCCGGGTTGACCAGCCGCCCACGGCGTTAACGCAACGGTGTTGACAACATTGATCGAGCACGATCTTGCTCGGTGATCGTGTCCAGTAGGACGCCGGGCGGGGCGGGTGGGTGACGACGCAGCAGCGTCCCTGCCACGAAGAGGCCCCGACGCTGCTGGGGGGGGGCTTGCTGCTGGCGGTGGGCTTGCTGCTGGCGGTGGGCTTGCTGCTGGCGGTGGGCTTGCTGCTGGCGGTGGGCTTGCTGCTGGCGGTGGGCTTGCTGCTGGCGGTGGGCTTGCTGCTGGCGGTGGGGGCTCGTGGCGCGTCGGGGTGGGTGGCGGGGACGACGGGGTCACTGCCGGTCGGGAGTGGGCCCTGCCTAGTAATCTTGGCCCTGTCGGGGTTGGCCTGTCGGGGTCAGGCGGCGGTGGACCAGATGGCGCGGAAGGCGGCGGCCTCGCCGGCCAGCCACTGCTCGACCTGTGCCGGCTTGACGTGGTCGGGCGTCCGGAGCGCCACGCCGCGACGGACGTCGACCAGGACTGGCTCGGCGTGCGGCAGCACGGCGTCCATGTGTCGGGCCATCAGGTGCAGGGTGGCCAGGGCCGCCTCCTCGCTCGGCGGGGCCTCGTCGAAGTGCAGCCGGACCGCCTCGGCGTGACCGTCGGCGTACCGGATGCCGAAGTGGGGGTTGATCTTGACTGGGAGGTCGCCGAGCATCGCGAGGGCGTCGCGGGTCTGCGCCAGGTCGATGCCGGTCGGCTCGCCGAGCGATTCCAGCCAGGCCGTCGCGCCGGGAGTCAGCGCCTGGTAGAGCGGACGCCAGCGCGGCTTGACCACGTCGGCGATGCCGGCCAGGTGGGTGCCGCCGGTGTGGAAGGCGATGTCGGCCTTGAGCGCCTTGACGAACTGGCCGTGCGGGTTGAACCCGTGCCGGCTGGCCCGCTGCTTGCGCAGCCCGCCGACGAAGCTGGCCTTGGTGGGGCCGGTGCGGTCGACGTACCGGGTGAAACCGAGCAGGGTGGCGTACGGCGTGAGGGGGGCGGAGGTGGGCGCGGTCATGGGCGTCCTCCCAGCTCAGAAGGTCGATTAGTACATACATTCTAATCGACGGGGGTGACATCGCCCAGGGCAGAAAAGGGGCCGTCCGGACGCACCGGACGGCCCCTGGAAAGAAAGTTCGACGGCCCCTGCGAAGAGCAGGCTAGAGCTGCCCGACGTCCGTCACCCGGACCACGGCGGCCCCCACCTCGTCGGAAGCGCCGAGGTCGACCTCGGCGCTGATCCCCCAGTCGTGGTCGCCCTCCGGGTCGTCCAGGATCTGCCGGACGGTCCACTTCTCCCGCCCCTGTTCGATCATGAGCAGCGCGGGCCCCCGGGCGTCCGGTCCCACCCCGATCCCGTCGTACGCCTCGAAGTACGGCTCCAGCGCCTCGGCCCAGGCGTCCGCGTCCCACCCGGATGCGCCGTCCAGCTCGCCGAGGTCCCACCAGCGGCGCAGGGCGGCCAACTCGACCCGACGGAACAACGCGTTGCGGACCAGCACCCGGAAGGCGCGGGCATTGCGGGTGACCGCCGGCACCCGCTCCTCCAGCGACGCGTGCGCCTTGGCCGCGTCGGCGACGTCGGAGGGGTTGCGCAGCCGTTCCCACTCGTCGATCAGGCTGGAGTCGACCTGGCGGACCAGCTCGCCCAGCCACTCGATGAGGTCGATCAGCTCCTCGGTCTTGGCGTCCTCCGGGACGGTCTGCCGCAGCGTCTTGTACGCGTCGGCGAGGTAGCGCAGCACCAGCCCCTCGGACCGGGTCAGCCCGTAGAACTGTACGAACTCGCCGAAGGTCATCGCGCGTTCGTACATGTCCCGGACCACGGACTTGGGGGAGAGCTGGTGGTCGGCGACCCACGGATGCCCCTGCCGGTACATCTCGTACGCGGCGTGCAGCAGTTCGGCAAGCGGCTTGGGCCAGGTCACCTCGTCGAGCAGCTCCATGCGGGCCTCGTACTCGATGCCGTCGGCCTTCATCGCGGCGACCGCCTCGCCGCGCGCCTTGAACTGTTGCGCGGAGAGCACCTGGCGCGGGTCGTCGAGGATCGACTCGATCACGCTCAACACGTCCAGGGCGTACGACGGGGACTCGACGTCGAGCAGTTCGATGGCGGCCAGGGCCAGCGGCGAGAGCGGCTGGTTGAGCGCGAAGTCGAGCTGGAGGTCGACGGTGAGCCGGACCCGCCGGCCGGTCTCGTCGGGCGTGTCGAGCTGCTCGACCACCCCGCCTGCGCGCAACGCCCGGTAGATGGCGATCGCCCGGCGGATGTGCCGGCGCCGGGCGGCGGCGTCCTCGTGGTTGTCGGTGAGCAGGTGCCGCATCGAGGCGAACGCGTCACCCGGCCGACCGATCACGTTGAGCAGCATCGAGTGGCTGACCTGGAAACTGGAGGTGAGTGGCTCCGGCTCGGCCTCGACCAGGCGTTGGAAGGTCGGCTCGCCCCAACCGATCGAGCCCTCCGGCGGCTTCTTCTTCACCACCTTGCGGCGCTTCTTCGGATCGTCACCGGCCTTGGCCAGGGCCTTCTCGTTGTCGATCACGTGCTCGGGGGCCTGCACCACCACCCGCCCCAGGGTGTCGAAGCCGGCCCGACCGGCCCGGCCGGCGATCTGGTGGAACTCGCGGGCCTTGAGCAGCCGGGTGCGTACCCCGTCGTACTTGCTCAGGCCGGTGAAGAGCACCGTGCGGATCGGCACGTTGATGCCCACACCCAACGTGTCGGTGCCGCAGATGACCTTGAGTAGCCCGGCCTGGGCCAGCGTCTCCACGAGTCGGCGGTACTTGGGCAGCATGCCGGCGTGGTGCACGCCGATGCCGTGGCGCACCAGTCGGGACAGTGTCTTGCCGAAGCCGGAGGTGAACCGGAAGTTCCCGATCGCGGCGGCGATCATGTCCTTCTCGGCCCGGGTGCAGACGTTGACGCTCATCAGCGCCTGGGCGCGTTCCAGCGCGGCGGCCTGGGTGAAGTGCACGACGTACACCGGGGCCTGCTTGGTCTCCAGCAGCTCTTCGAGCGTCTCGTGCAGCGGGGTCATCGCGTACGAGAAGATCAGCGGGACCGGCCGCTCGGCCGAGCGGACGACGGCGGTGGACCGGCCGGTACGCCGGGTCAGGTCGTCGACGAACCGGGTGGTGTCCCCCAGGGTGGCCGACATCAGCACGAACTGCGCCTGCGGCAGCTCGATGATCGGCACCTGCCAGGCCCAGCCCCGGTCGGGCTCGGCATAGAAGTGGAACTCGTCCATCACCACCTGGCCGACGTCGGCCCGTGCCCCCTCGCGCAGCGCCAGGTTGGCCAGGATCTCGGCGGTGCAGCAGATGATCGGGGCGTCGGCGTTGACGCTGGCGTCGCCGGTGAGCATGCCGACGTTCTCCGCGCCGAACACCTCGCAGAGCGCGAAGAACTTCTCCGAGACCAGGGCCTTGATCGGGGCGGTGTAGAAGCTCGTCCGGTCGTCGGCCAGGGCGGTGAAGTGCGCCGCGATCGCGACCAGGCTCTTGCCCGAACCGGTAGGCGTATTCATGATCACGTTCGCGCCGGAGACGATCTCGATGACCGCCTCCTCCTGGTGCGGGTAGAGGTCCAGCCCACGCTCGGACGCCCAGCCGGCGAACGCGTCGAAGAGGGTGTCGGGGTCGGCGCTTCGAGGCAGCGCGGCAGTCAGCGTCATAGCGCCCCCATCGTGCCCGCAACACCACCCCCCACGCCAACCGGGTCACCGCCGCCCGCCCCGGTCAGCCCCCGTCCGCCCATGCGCCGGCAGTGCCGTGTGGAATCGCAAGAGCGCTGAAGTAGCGGTATCGCCAGCGGTCGGACGCCACCGATCGGTGATACAGCGGAGGCGTGCCGTCAGCGACGGCGGTGGATCAGGTCGAAGACGGGGCGGCCGGCGGTCAACGCCCGGCGCTCGAACTTGGTGACCGGGCGGTGGGCGGGGCGGGGCGCGTAACCGGCGTACACGTCCTCCAGTTCCGGGTCGGCGGTCAGCGTCGACCGCATCGACTCGGCGTACTCGGCCCAGTCGGTCGCGCAGTGCAGGGTGCCGCCGGGGGCCAGCCGGGAGCGCAGCAGCGCCACGTGCTCCGGCTGGATGATCCGCCGCTTGCGGTGCCGCAACTTGGGCCACGGGTCGGGGAAGAACACGTGCACCGCGTCCAGACAGCCCTCCGGCATGGCCCGGACCAGGTCCAACGCGTCGCCCTCGGCGACCTGGACGTTGCCCAGGCCGTGGTGCTGCACCAGGTCGAGCAGGCGGGCGATGCCCGGGGTGTGCACCTCGACCGCCAGGTAGTCGCGGCCCGGGTCGGCGGCGGCCATCGCCGCGGTGGCGTCGCCCATCCCGGAGCCGATCTCCAGCACCACCGGGGCGTCGCGGCCGAACAACCCGGCCGGATCGACCGGCCCGTCGAGGTCGGCGATTGCTGTCCCGTACGCCGGCCACAGCCGGGTCAGCGCATCGGTCTGCCGGCCGCTCATCCGGCCACGCCGGGGGTGGAAGGTGCGGATCCGGGTGGCCGGCGGGGCCACCGGGACGGCGGGGTCAGGGTCGAGGGAGGTCACAGCGACCCGAGCGTACGCGACGGTTCCGTCGTATCGGATGTGCCGTCGGTCGGAGGGTGAGACGATTCATCCCGTACGGCAGGTCGGCGCGCAGGTCGGTCCGGCGCTGCCCGGGACGCCGGAGGGGGAATGGTGTCGATCATGCTGCACCGCGCCGCGCTGGCGGTCGCCGCCGGTGCCCTCGCCTCCGCCTGGTGCAGCACCGCCCCGGCCTCGGCCGTCCCCCTGCGGAACGCCCCGCCGCTTGTCGCCTCACCGGTTGCTGGTCCGCCGGCGGTTGCCCGGTCGGCGGCCGACGCGCGGGAGGTCGTTTCGCTACCGGCTGTTCGACAGGTGGCCGCCCCGCCGGTGGCCGCTCCGGTTCCCGGGCCGGGGCAGCCTGGGCCGGACCAGGGTGGGAACCCGCAGCCGCCGCCCGGCGTCCTCTTCGTCGAGGTGACGCCGGGCACCGTCGAGCCGGGTTATCTGGTCGGCATCCGGGCGAGCTGTCACGACAACTCGATCCCGGCGACAGTCGTCTCGGACGCCTTCGGCCGGGTCCAGGTCCAGCCGCAGCAGGGGCTGCTCAGGGCTGCTCCGATGGTCAGGGAACGGGTCCGGCCCGGCAGCTACCGGATCAAGCTGGAATGCCCCGACGGGGCGACCGCCTCGACGTCTCTCCAGGTGGTCGAGAAGGTGAAGCCCAGCCCTGGGCCGCACACCGGCTTCGGCGGCGCGGCCGACAGCGGAGTGCCCGGGGGCCTGCTGGTGCCCGGCGGGCTGGCGTTGACCATCGCCGGGGCCGTCGTCGGGATCGTGGCGGCCCGTCGGCCGCGCGGCGTCGCCGGGAGCTGACCATGCCCCCGCCACCCGCCTCCTCGGGTCCCCGAAGCGGCCCGCTCCCGCCACCCGCCAGCCCGAACCCGCAGCACCACGACCCGATCCGGCTGCCCGGTAGCCTGGTGACGCCGGGTAACGGTCCGTTCCCGCCGCCCGGTGGGCCGGTGCCGCCGGGTATCTCTTCGCTCCCGCCGCGTGGTGGCTGGTTCCCGCCCACCGGTGGGCCGTCCGCGCAGCTGCGCGCCCCGGGTCCGGCGGCGTCGCCGGGTGGTCCCCCGGAGTCGACCCGGAACCCCTGGTCGGTGCCGGTGGCTGTGCTGCTGGTGCTGCTCGGGGTCTTCGCCACCGGGGCCGGGTTGGGTCGTACGGTCGGGCCCCTGGACCGGACCGACGCGTCGCCGCAGCGCCCGGTGGCCGGTGCCCGGACGAGCCCTCCACCGGGCAGTCTGCCGGCCAGCCGACCAGTGCGGCTCGCCGTGCCGGCGATCAAGGTGGCCGCCCCGGTGGCCCCGGTCGGTCAGGCCCGGGACGGGTCGATCGACGTCCCCCCGCTGGACCGGCACCACGAGACCGGCTGGTACGACCGGGGCCCGACCCCCGGCGAGCCGGGCCGGGCGATCATCGTCGGGCACGTCGACTCGAAGGACGGGCCGTCGGTCTTCTACGACCTGCGCAAGCTCAAACCCGGCGATCGGATCGAGGTGACCCGGGACGACCGCCGGGTGGTGATGTTCCGGGTCGACTCGGTGGAGTTCTTCGACAAGTCGGCACTGCCCGCCGACCGGGTCTACGGCGACAGCGGAGCGCCGGCCCTGCGGTTGATCACCTGTGGCGGCCAGTGGATCGGCGGGCGTACCGGCTACGCCGACAACGTCATCGCCTTCGCCTCGCTGGCCGAAACCCGCTCACCCTGACCCCCGTGCCCCAGGCACCGGCCAGATCCGGTCTTGACCGTCGTGCCCCAGGTGCCGGCCGGGACCCGTTCACCCTGTCGGGGCGTGCCCGCAAGCACCTGCCGTGACCTGGCGCTGACGGCCGCGCTCCACGCGATATTGCGGGGACGCCATCGGGCGGCGATGGCAGGATCGGCGCGGTGACGGCGGACGTGGTGCAGCAGGCGTTCAGGTGGATCGAGTCGGTGGCGGTGCCCGCCGACGGTGGTCTGGGCTGGCAGGAGGCGGGCGAACGCTTCGACGATCTCTATGCCGGGACCGCTGGGGTGCTGCTCGGCTGCGCCGAGGCCACCAGCACCGGCCGCCACCCTGCCGACGGGCCTGCCGTCACCACGACGGACGGTGGCGTCGCCACCGCGGCGGGGTCGGCGCTCGGCCGGGTCGCGGCCGGTGCCCGGGGCCGGTTGGTGCATCTTGCCCGGCACGAGCCCGACGCCGCGACGTTGCCCGACGACGGGTTGTTCGGCGGCTGGGCCGGGGTCGCTGTCGCGTTGCGCGCCTGGTCCCGGGTCTCCGGCGACCGGACGGCCCTCGACACCGCCGCGTCGGTGACGGCACGGATCGCCGAACGGCTGCTGCACCGGCCAGTGGACCCGGGCCGGTGTTCCGACGTCATCTCCGGCGACGCGGGCATCCTGCTGGCCCTCCTCGACGCCCTCGACGATGGTGCCGACAGCGTGGTGACGCAGGCCGCACACGTCCTCGCCGACGGGCTGGTGGGGCTGGCCGAGGAGCGGCCCGACCGGCCGCACTGGCGGATGCGGGCGGGGGACGAGCGCCTGATGCCCGGCTTCTCCCACGGTACGGCCGGCGTCGCCTACGCCCTCGCCGCTGCCGGCGTCACCCTGCATCGCGACGATCTGCGCGACATCGCCGTCCGCGCCGCCGACGGCCTGCTGGCCCTGGGTCGCCGCCCCGACGGGTGGGCCCTGCCGTTGCTGATTCCGCCCCACCCGGACCGCCCGGCGGTCGCCTTCGGCTGGTGCCACGGCCCGACCGGTACGGTGCGGCTCTTCGCTCTCCTCGACACGGTCGACCCGCAGCCCCGCTGGGGGCAGGCCGTCGAGGAGTGCCTGGGGGCGCTGCGCGACAGCCGTGTCCCGCAGCGGATGTACCCGGGGTACTGGGACAATCTCGCCCGCTGCTGCGGCACGGCCGGGGTCGGGCAGTTGCTGGTCGACCGCTTCCAGGACGCCGCCGACCCTGCCCTGCTCACCTGGGCGAACACGCTCGCCGAGGACGTTCTTTCCCGTGCCCTGTCCACCCCGGCGGGCGGCACCTGGTCGAACACCGAGCACACCCGGACCCCGCCGGAGCTGCCGCCGGAGCCCGGCTTCATGCAGGGCGCCGCCGGGATCGCCGGCTGGCTCGCCCGGCTGGCCGCCCCCGCCACCGCGCCCGTCCTACCCTGGCTCTGACCCGGTCCGCCGCCTGACCCGGTCCGTCGCCCAGCCGGTCCGCCGGCCGTCACTCCGGTAGGTGGCGTCGAACGTGTCGATCGGTGGCCGTGGGAGGTCGACGTCGTCGGACGGTCCCTGTCGGGCTGACGGTGCCGGCTACCTGTCGGGCTGACGGTGCCGGCTCCCCGTCGGGCCGGTGGCGGTGGAGTCCCGGCCCGGCCCGACGGCATCGCTGTTCAGCCCTTGCCGGTCACCTGCTGGACCACCTCGAACTCCAGCAGCGTCGCGCCGGAGGCGACCGGTCGCCGCTGCTCGCCACCCTCACCACCGGCGTGCGCGGCCCGGGACGGCCCGGCCGCCCATGCCTGGTAGGCCTCCTCGGTCTCCCACCGGGTGTAGACGAAGTAGCGGCTCTCCCCGGCGACCGGGCGCAGCAGCTCGAAGCCGAGGAAGCCCGGGGAGTTCTCCACCGCCCCGGCCCGCGCGGCGAACCGCTTCTCCAACTCCTCGCCGGCACCGGGCGGGACGTCGATCGCGTTGATCTTCACGACTGCCATCCCACCACCCTAGCCCCGCCACTGCCGCCGGACCGTCCGGCGGCCAGCCTGGCCGTACGCCGTCGGTGGTGCCCGCGCGACGCGGAGCTGCCGTGCAGGATGCGGCGGGCGGACCCGGTGCGGTGCGCGGCGCGCGGGCTGCGGGGCGTGGGCGCATGCCGAGCGCGGGGAGACGCGCTTCCGGCGGGGGGAGCGCGGAGTGCACGCGGCTTTGTGGAGAGTTGTTGTCGCCAGGGGCGCCAGGGGCGCCAGGGGCGCCAGGGGCGCCAGGGGCGCAACAACTCTCCACAATACGCCTGCGTCGCCCGGTCGCCGGCCGGGTGGCGGGCGGGGGCGGGCAGCCGTCGGCAGAGTGGTGGGGAGCAGCGCGGCCAGCGCGGGACGGTTCAGTAGGCGGGCGGGCGGGCCCAGGTCATGAAGCGGTCGGTCAGGTCGGCCTGGCGACCGCTGTCGAGTTGCGTCAGGTGGTCGGTCGCCTCCACCGACAACCGGGACAGCAGAATCAACAGACCCGGCCGGCGGCCCCGGCTGCGGGGTGTGCCGGCGGGCACCCGCCGGCATCAGGAACAGGGTCCGCCGCCGCACCGCGTCACCGGCACCATTCAGCTCGTACGCGTCGATCCACACCCACCCGTCGTACGTGTGCCAGTCGGTCAGCACCCGGATGACCCGGACCGTGATCGGCCGGCTGAACTGCACGCTTGCCTCCCTGGTCAGGTGCAGCAGGTCACCGGCGGCGACCGCTACCCCGGGCACTGCGGCCCCCGGTTGCGCCGCCCCGCCCAGCGGTGCGCCGGCACGACGCCGGTGATCCGGCCCGGCCCCCGGTAGGGCGGGATGAACGGACCGATCGGGCCGGGGACGATCGGGCGCGCGGGTGGTGGGGGCGGCGGCGGTGGGTTCGGGGCGGGTGGTGGTTTCGGCTGCTCCTCGGGCACGGCGGGGTCCCTTCTGTTCGTGAGGTGTTGGAGGAGGGGCCGTCCGGTCCCCTCCTACCGGACGGCCCCTCGGCAGACGCGACCGGTGGGGATCTCACCCGGACCGGCGGCGTCGCTCTGAAGTCCACCCTGCCGAGAGTTGCGGTCCGAACACACCGCGTAGCAGGATGGCGGCGAACGTTCAGAACGTCCGGAGGGGACTCGGGATGAATCGGGCAGTGATCGAGGCGATGACCCAGAGCGGCGAGACCGCCGAGAGTCTCGCCTCCCGGGTCGGGGTCGACCCCAAGACCGCCGCACGGTGGGCGAGCCACGGACGGATTCCCCAGACCCGTCACCGCGCGCAGGTCGCCATGGCGCTGGGCAGGGACATCCTGGAGTTGTGGCCGGAGGCGCTGCGGCGGCGTGAGCCGGTGTGGTTCCGCCGGTGGGCCGACATCGAGCGTGAGGCGATCGCCTTGCGCGGGTTCGAGCTGGCCTGGATTCCCGGGCTGCTCCAGACCGAAGCCTACGCACGGGCGACCCTGGCGGGTGAGGCGCTCACCGAGGAGGAGGTCGACCAGCTCACCAAGGCGCGGATCGGCCGGCAGTCGGTCCTGCACCGGGCCCGCCCGCCGTTGCTGGTCGCCGTCATCGACGAGGCGGTGCTCCGCCGGCCGGTGCGGGGGCGGCCCGAGCTGATGCGCGAGCAGTGCGCCCACCTGGCCGAGTGCGCCGAGCTGCCGACCGTGCAGGTGCACCTGGTCCCGGCGGACACCGGGATGTACGCCGGCCTCGGTGGGCCGTTCATCGTGGCCGACCTCGACGACGGGACGCGGGTGGCGCATGTGGACGGTCAGGTGCGGGCGCAGATCATCGACCAGCGTCAGGATATCGCTACCTTGGAGCAGCGCTGGGCGCGCATAGTGGGAGAGGCCCTGCCTCGGGCCCAGTCCCTGGATCTCATTCGGAAGGTGGCGGCAGCATGGACGTGACCGGTGCGCGGTGGCGCAAGAGCACCAGGAGCGGCAACAACGGCGGCAACTGCGTCGAGGTGGCGGACAACCTGCCCGGCGTCGTCCTCGTCCGCGACACGAAGGACCGCGACGGCGGGATGCTGACCTTCGCGCCGGCCGCGTGGCGCGGCTTCGTCGCCTTCACCAGGGCGTCCCGCCCTCAATAGGCAGCCACGGCGTGCCGCACGGGTAGGCAGCGAGGGCGTCCCGCCCTCAATAGACCGGCCCAGGCGTCCCGTCCTCAATAATCAGCCCAGACGGCCAACCCTTGAGACACAGCCAGGGTGTCCCGTGCCCCGATAGGCAGGGCACACCCGGTCTGCTCGGCGGCGCTGTCCCGGGGCGGGTCAGGGCACGTCGACGGCCGGCGGGAGGTCGGTGTCGACCACGATCGGGGCGTGGTCGGAGGGGCCCTTGCCCTTGCGGGCCTCCCGGTCGACGTAAGCGGCGCGGACCGTGGAGGCCAGCGGCGCGGAGGCGTACACCAGGTCGATCCGCATGCCCTTGTTCTGGTGGAACATGCCGGCCCGGTAGTCCCAGTAGGTGTACGGGTGCGGCCCCTTCATCGGGGTGGGCACCACGTCGCTGAGCCCGAGGTCGCGCAGGGCGGCCAGGGCGGCCCGCTCGGCCGGGGTGACGTGCGTCGAGGTGGCGAAGAGCGCCGGGTCCCAGACGTCGGCGTCGGTCGGGGCGACGTTGAAGTCCCCGCAGACGGCGACCGGCCCACCGGCGGCCACCTCGGGCACCAACGCGTCCCGCAGCGCGGCCAACCAGGCCAGCTTGTACGCGTAGTGCGGGTCGTCGACCGCCCGGCCGTTCGGGACGTACACCGACCAGACCCGGACCCCGGCGCAGATGGCGGCGATGGCCCGCGCCTCGGGCCGCGGAAAGCCCGGTTCGCCGGGGAAGCCGACGGTGACGTCGGTCAGGCCGGCGCGGGACAGGATCGCCACGCCGTTCCACCGGCCGTCGCTGTGGCTGGCCACCTCGTAGCCCAGCTCACCGACCTCGGCGACGGGGAAGGCCCCGTCGGGACACTTGGTCTCCTGGAGGCAGACCACGTCCGGCGCGGTGCCGGCCAGCCAGTCAAGCAGCCGGGGTAGCCGGGCCTTCACCGAGTTCACGTTCCAGGTCGCCAGGCGCATGTGCCAAGCCTGCCGCATCACCGCCCGCCGCGCCGGGACGGCCCGCCGTGCCGCCGACTCGTGCTGCCAGGCCCCGTCGTGCTGCCGGTTCCGTCATGCCGCCGGTTCCGCCGTGCCGCTGACTCGTGCTGCCGGCCCCGTCGTGCGCTTCCGCCGGGTCGGGACCTCCGCGCGTCTGCCCGGCGGGCGTGGGGGCGCTGCCGGGCGGGAGCGCCGGCCGGAGCCACCCGACCGGCGGTGCTCCGCGCGACGGCGGTCCCGACCGAGGTCGTCGCCGCCGGCGTACGGGTGGGTCAGGTGCCGGGGGTGTCGCCGGGGCGGGTCTGCTCGGCGAGGTAACGCTCCAGCTCGGCCCCCAGCTCGTCGGCGGTGGGCAGCGGGCCGGACTCGGCGGCGAGCAGGTTCTTCTCGCCCCGACCCCGGGCGAACGCGTCGTACTGCTCCTCCAGGGCCTTGACCAGCGCGGCGGCCTCGTCGGTCTGGGCGACCTGCCTGTCGATCTCCACCCGGACCACCTCGGCGGCGGAGCGGAGGCTGTCGTTGGGTAGCAGCAGCCCGGTGCTGCGCGACACCGAGGAGAGCAGCACCTCGGCGGCGGCCGGGTACTCGGTCTGTGCGACGTAGTGCGGCACGTGCGCGGCGAATCCGAGGGCGTCCCGGCCGAGCTTGCCGAGGCGGTATTCCAGCAGGTGCCCGACGCTGCCGGGCACCTGCACCCGCTGCAACCACGGCTCGTAGCCGGCGATCAGCTCCCGCCGGGTGGCGTGCGCGGTGACCCCGGTGGGACGGGTGTGCGGAACGGCCATCGGAATCGAGTTGAGCCCGACCGTGAGCCGGACGTCGAGCCGGGCGGCCACCACCCCGACCGCCGCCACGAAACGTTCCCACTGCAGGTCCGGTTCCGGGCCGGTGAGCAGGAGGAACGGCGTCTCGTCGTCGTCGTTGAGCAGGTGCAGGGCCAGCTCGGGGGCGTCGTACTCCTCCCAGTGGTCCTCGACGAAGGTCATCACCGGCCGGCGGGACCGGTAGTCGAAGAGCTGGTCGACGTCGAAGGTGGCGATCGTGCGGGCGTCCAGCGAGGTGAGCAGCTGCTCGCGGGCCAGCCGACTGGCGTTGCCGGCGTCGACGAAGCCGGTGAGCGCCTGGATCAACACCGGCTGACCGAGGTCGGGCAGATCGTCGGTGAGCTGGTACAGCTCGTGTGGGTCGAGCACCGGTCGGACCTCCTGAGGAAACGCGCGTACGGGTGGCTCGCACGGACGGCACCCGGTTCGGGGAACGTACCCGTCACCGCCATCCATTCCATCACTGGGCGCGTCGTGACCGATCCGGCTACCAAACCCGGAGGAAGCCGCCAATTCGCCAGGTGTGCCGGGTCGGCTGGGCCGGACGGTTCCGTCCTGTCGGCCAAAAGGCGGACATGGTGGATCATGTAGGTGGCCGGTGTGGTCTGGCCTGTCGACCACACCTCACGACGCCGTGCGCGGTCGCTGACCGTAATGCCCGTTGCGGGAGGTCTGGTGGCCGGGCGACCCGTCCAGGGTGCGCGTCCTGCCGGGAGGTCGGCGATTGTGGCGAGGCCCACTCTGTGACGGTGGGTTACCGGAGCAGGGCATGCCTAGCCTCGGCGGATGCGTGACGACGACACCATCGACGACCAGGGCGCCCCCAGTGGCATGACTGGCCGTTCGGACGACACCCCCTCGTCCGTTCAGGTCGGCGTTCTCCGTGAACCCCGTTTCCTCCGTACCCGCCTCGGCGGGCTCGTTAACCCCCTGTACCGGCGCCCGGCCGGCACCCGGGTGGCCATCGCTGCCGGCGTGCTCTGCTGCCTGGGTGCCACCGCCGTCGCCGGCGTACAGGCCCTACCGGCCGATCGGGCCGGCGACCGGGTCGGCACCGAGGCCGCGCTCGCCGAGCGTGCTCAGCAGGCGGCCTCCCGCGGTGAGGTCCGTACGCCGGTCACCATCGTGCCCAGCACCCCTGCCGCCACCCCGAGCACCGCCACCCCGAGCACCGCCACCCCGACGCCGGCAGCGACCAGGACCACCAGACCCAGGCCCAGGCCCACACCGAAGCCGAGGCCGAAGCGGATCGTCCCGGTAGCCGGCCTCGACCGGGCTCAGATGGACAACGCCATCAAGATCGTCAAGGCCGGGCGGGCGATGGGCGTGCCCCGCCGGGCCCTGGTCATCGCGGTGGCCACCGCGATGCAGGAGAGCAACCTCTACAACTACGCCAGTGGTGTGCTGCCCGAGTCGCAGGACTACCCGCACCAGGCGATCGGTTGGGACCACGACTCGGTCGGGTTGTTCCAGCAGCGCCCGAGCAGTGGTTGGGGCGAGGTCGGCCAGTTGATGGACCCGGCGTTCGCCACCCGGGCGTTCCTCACCGTGCTGCTGGAGATCCCCGGGTGGGAGGACCTGCCGCTCACCGTCGCCGCGCAGGCCGTACAGATCTCCGCCTACCCGGATCTCTACGCCCAGCACGAGTGGCGGGCGACCGAGGTGGTCGCCGCCGTCCTGGTCTGAGCGGTCCCGCCCACCCGACCCGGTCCACCGAGCCCCGCTCGGGTGGGCCGGGTCGCCGGGCTCCCCGGACCGTCCGAGAATGACCACAGTGGACGATTGTTTGTTGCTCCGAGCGGGTACACATGACGCAGGACATCCGATCGGAGGACGACATGTCAGCATTGATGCAGCGGATCAGTTCCTTCCTGCGCTCACCCAAGGGGCAGCAGTTGGTCGACCGGGGGCGGCGCGAGCTGGCCAAGCCGGAGAACCAGGCGCGGCTCAAGCAGGCGGCCGGAAAGCTGTCGGGTCGCCGCCGCTGACCCCGCCGAACCGATATCCACCCCGGGAGCATCTGTGACCGACGCCGTGCCCGTCGACGACGAACCGACCGTCCCCACGCCGCCGGTCCCGGCGGCCACTCCGGCCGTCCCCGGGACACCGGCCGTCCCGGCGTCGACAGCCACGGTCCCGACGGCTCCTGCCCCGACACCAGCTTCCGCCCCGACAGCTGCGGGGACGGTGCCGCCGGTGCCGGGGGCACCGGCCGGTGATCCGAGCGACGCTCCCGAGGCGCCACCGGCCCGGCTCTGGGACCGGATGCGCGACGATCCGCAGTACGCCCCGGAGCACCTCGCCCTGGAAGCGGTCCGCCGACTCGGCCCGGAGGCGGCGCAGTGGATCGCCAAGGCGCGGGCGGAACGACCCGACGCCACCGCCGACCAACTGGCCGAGCAGGCGATCCGACGCTTCGTCAACCGGGCCCGGCTCTCCGGTGCGGTCTCCGGCGCGGCGGGGCTGCCGGGTGCGGTCATCGACGTCGGTGTGCTGGCCTGGACCCAGGCCCGGCTGGTGCTGCACGTCGCCGCCGCGTACGGGGCGGACCCGGTGCACCCGGACCGGGCCACCGATCTGCTCGTCCTGCAGAAGGTGCACAAGGCTGCCGAGACGGCCCGGTTGGCGCTGGGCGTCGCCGCCGGTCGGGAACGGGCCGGTGCGTTGTTCGGCCATGCGGCCCAGAACCCGCTCGGTCGGGTGATGCTGCAACTGGGCGTCCGGCTGGCCCGGATGGCCGGGGTGCGGGCGGCGAAGCGGGTCTTCGCCAAGGTGATTCCGGGAGCCGCGATCATCCTCGGCACCTGGGCCAACTCGTCGGCCACCAAGGATCTCGCCGAGCGCGCCCAGGTGCTCTACCGGGAACACCGGGGCGGGGTGCCCCAACCGCGCCGCTCCTGATCAGCTGACCACCACGCCGCGCCCGGCCAGCCGTCGGGCGCGGCACGGCGTCGTCGACCGGTGGCCGCAGAGGCGCCGAGGGCAGGTGCGGAGGCGCTGGCCGGCGGCCTCAGAGTCGCCAACCGGCGGCCGGGAAGGTCGCGTCGGCGAGCCGGTTCTGCCCGGCCACGTTGGGGTGGAACCAGTCCAGCGCGTTGACCTCGTCCAGGCTGAACCGCACCCGGTGCACCGCGCCGCCGTCGTAGCGGCACCGCGACCCGTACGCCCGGCAGGCCGCCTTGAGCTGGTCGTTGTACGCGTCGATCCGCTCGGCGAAGCGGGCCCGGCGGGCCCGGTCGGCCTTGGCGTCCGAGGTGGGGTTCGCCAGCAGCGCCGGGCAGATGCCGGTCTTCCAGATCCGCACCGCGCGGGACTCGGTGTGCCCGATCTCCCAGAGCCGGTTCAGGTCGGGGATGCTGGCGACCAGTACCCGGGCCTTGGGGCGGCCCTCCCGCAACACCCGTAACGCCCGGTCGACCTGGCTGCGGAAGGTGGCTGTAGCGGTCATCGCGTCGATGTCTTTGCGGCAGGCGTCGTTGGCGCCGATCAGCACCGTGACGTAGTCGGCCTTGTCGCGGACGGCAGCACCGGCCTGTCCGGCGAGGGCCTCGGCGCGGGCGCCCGGTACGGCATGGTTGCGGGCCCGGTTGCGGATCGGCGCGTCGGCGTCGAGCAGCCGTCGGTAGTGGCTCTCCACCCGGATGCCGTCGCCTGTGGACCAGGAGTTGCGTTGGCACGAGGTGAGCACCAGGCAGGAGCCGAAGCCGGTGGTGATCGAGTCGCCGAGGGCGGCCATCGTGGTGGGCAGCCCGGTCGGTGTCGACCCGCTCCTGGTGGGCCGGGGGGATGCCCCACCGCCCTCCTCGCAGCCGAGCGCGACCAGCGCCAACAGGCAGGCCACGGCGGCGACCCAGCGTCGAGGCATGCGTCTTCCCCCGGTCCGATGGCGCAGAGCGACAGCGCGGTCACTTTACGGGCCGGGTGGGGTGGGATGGTCCGCTCGTGTCGGCTTCCGGGCAGAATCCACATCTGGAAACATGAATCTGGTAGGAGTGGCGTCGGCGGGGTGCGGGCGGCCTCCGGGTCGGTGTCGGGCGGCCAGCGGCACCGCTGCGGGCGATTCGGGCGTCGGGGCCGGTTAGTGGCGTCCGTGCGGGGGTAGCCCGAGACGATGACGAGATCGCAGCCCCGGCGTGCCCGTGGCACGGTCGGCCACGCGTACAGTGCGTTGAACCTCCGGCTGGCGCTGGCCCTGTTCGGCCTGGTCACCATGACCGTCTTCGCGGTCGGAGCGTTCTGGGCCGGGCTGGTCTGGCTGGGGGCGGTCTGCGTGCTGTTCGCCGTCGTGGCGGTGGTCGACCTGGTCGTCATCCAGCGCCGCCGCGCTGCCCGCCGCCGTGAGCAGCCGGGCGCGCGGCACTCACTCTTCGAGTGACAGGAGTACGAGATGCCCATCGCCACCACCAACCCGGCCACCGGTCAACTGCTCAAGTCGTACGAGCCGATGTCGACCGAGCAGATCGACGCCGCCATCGAACGGGCCGACCTGGCGTTCCGGGATCTGCACCGGACCACGATCGCCCAGCGGGCGCAGTGGATGAACGCCGCCGCGGACCTGCTCGACGCCGAGCGCGACGAGACCGCCCGGCTGATGACCACCGAGATGGGCAAGACGTACGCCGCGGCGAAGGCCGAGGTCACCAAGTGTGCGACCGCCTGCCGGTTCTACGCCGCCCACGCCGAGCGGATGCTCGCCGACGAGCCCGCCGACGCCGCCGCGGTGAAGGCCAAGCGGGCTTTCGTGCGCTACCAACCGATCGGGCCGGTGCTCGCGGTGATGCCGTGGAACTTCCCGCTCTGGCAGGTGCTGCGGTTCGCCGCGCCGGCCCTGATGGCCGGCAACACCGGTCTGCTCAAGCACGCCTCCAACGTGCCGCAGACCGCGCTCTACCTGGAGGACGTGTTCCGCCGCGCCGGGTTCCCCGAGGGCGCGTTCACCACCCTGCTGGTCGGCTCGGACGCCGTCGACCGGGTGCTCAGCGACCCCCGGGTGCGGGCAGCCACGCTGACCGGCAGTGAGGGCGCGGGCCGCTCGATCGCCCAGATCGCCGGCCGGGAGCTGAAGAAGACGGTGCTGGAGTTGGGCGGCAGCGACCCGTTCGTGGTGATGCCCTCGGCCGACCTGGACCGGGCCGCCGAGGTGGCCACCACCGCCCGTTGCCAGAACAACGGCCAGTCCTGCATCGCCGCCAAGCGGTTCATCGTGCACACCGACGTCTTCGACGCCTTCGCCGGGAAGTTCGCCGCGAACATGGCCGCGCTGCGGGTCGGCGACCCGATGGACGCCGACACCGACGTCGGCCCGCTGGCCAGCGAGAGCGGGCGGGACGAGATCCACGCCCAGGTGCAGGACGCGGTGGCGCACGGCGCGACGGTGCTCTGTGGCGGCGAGAAGCCGACAGGCGACGGCTGGTTCTACCCGCCTACCGTGGTGACCGACCTGAACCCGCAGATGCGGATGTGGGCCGAGGAGGTCTTCGGGCCGGTCGCCGGTCTCTACCGGGTGTCGTCGTACGACGAGGCGATCGAGGTGGCCAACGGCACTCCCTTCGGGTTGGGCGCGAACGCCTGGACCACCGACCCGGCCGAGCAGGAGCGGTTCGCCACCGACCTGGACGCCGGCAACGTCTTCGTCAACGGCATGACCACCTCGTACCCGGAGCTGCCCTTCGGTGGGGTGAAGAACTCCGGCTACGGCCGGGAGCTGTCGGCGCTGGGGATGCGGGAGTTCTGCAACACCAAGACCGTCTGGGTGGGGGAGGGCGCGGCCACCGCCGGCGCCGGGGCGCACGCCGAGTGACACCGCGCCGACGCCCGCCCGCCCACGCCGGGTAACCGGCGTGGGCGAGCTTTAACCGGACACCGTCATGGGTACGGAAGGACGCCATGACGGTGTTCGGCTTCCACGCCTCCCACGAGCAGATCCATCCGAGTCGCCTGCTGGAGGCGGTGGT
The DNA here is from genome assembly GCF_055517075.1 of Micromonospora sp. DSM 43699. Classification (NCBI taxonomy): domain Bacteria; kingdom Bacillati; phylum Actinomycetota; class Actinomycetes; order Micromonosporales; family Micromonosporaceae; genus Micromonospora; species Micromonospora sp. DSM 43699. The sequence goes on along the minus strand of NZ_JBTMMT010000011.1, from coordinate 3,720 downwards.
GCACGCCGAACGCGCGGGCTTCGACGCCGCGATGTCGTCGGACCACTTCTCGCCGTGGAGCACCCGGCAGGGGCAGTCCGGGTTCGCCTGGTCCTGGCTGGGGGCCGCGCTCCAGGCCACCGGGCTGCCGTTCGGCGTGGTCAACGCGCCCGGCCAGCGCTACCACCCGGCGATCATCGCGCAGGCCATCGGCACTCTCGGCGCGATGTACCCGGGCCGGTTCTGGGCGGCGCTGGGCACCGGCGAGGCGAGCAACGAGCACATCACCGGGGACGGCTGGCCGCGTAAGGACGTGCGTACCGCCCGGCTGCGGGAGTGCGTCGAGGTGATCCGGGCACTGCTGGCCGGCGAGGAGGTCAGCCACGACGGGCTGGTCCGGGTGGACCGGGCGAAGCTGTGGACCCGGCCGGAGGAACCGCCGGCGCTGATCGGGGCGGCGGTCAGCGTGGCCACCGCCCGCTGGTGCGCCGAGTGGGCGGACGGCCTGATCACCGTCAACGCGCCGACCGCACACCTGCGCGAGATGATCGACGCCTACCGGGACGCCGGCGGGCGCGGGCCGGTGCACCTCCAGGTGCACGTGAGCTGGGCGCCGGAGCAGGCCGAGGCGGAGTCGATCGCGTACGAGCAGTGGCGCAGCAACGTCTTCGCCCCGCCGGTCTGCTGGGACCTCGACACCGCCGAGCACTTCGACGCGGTCAGCGAGCAGGTGCCGATGGAGAAGGTCACCGAGGTGGTGAACGTCTCGGCCGACCTGGGCCGGCACGTCGGCTGGCTGGAGGAGTACCTGTCGCTGGGCGTCGACCAGATCGCCCTGCACCACGTCGGGCAGGAGCAGCGCGCCTTCATCGACACGTTCGGCGCGGAGGTGCTGCCGAAGCTGCGCGCCGCCGGGTGATCACGGCGGCCTGGTCGTACGCCTAGGCTGCTACCCCATGGAAGCTCTGTTCGAGGTCGTGGTCTTCCTGGCGATCGCGACCTTCGGCGCCGCGCTGGCCCGCAAGCTGGGTCTGCTCGCCCCGATCCTGCTGGTGGTGCTGGGCCTGGGGCTCTCCTTCGTGCCGGGCTTCCCGCACGTCCGGCTCGATCCCGACCTGGTGCTGGTGGGCATCCTGCCGCCGCTGCTGTACGTGGCGGCCCTGGGCACCTCGGTACCGGCGTTCCGGCTCAACCTGCGGCCGATCCTGCTGCTCGCGGTGGGGCTGGTGATCTTCACGGCCTTCGTGGTGGGGACGGTGGTGCACCTGTTCCTGCCCGATCTGCCGTACGCGATCTGCGTGGCGCTGGGCGCGGTGGTGGCGCCGCCCGACGCGATCGCCGCCACCGCGGTGGCCCGGCGGGTGGGGTTGCCCCGGCGGGTGGTGACCATCCTGGAGGGGGAGAGCCTGGTCAACGACGCCACCGCGCTGGTGCTGCTGCGGGTGGCGATCGTCGCGGCCACCGCCAGCGCCGGCTCGGTCAGCTTCGGGTACGTCGCGCAGGAGGTGGTGGTCGCCACCGGTGGCGGGGTGCTGGTCGGACTGCTGGGCGTGGTGGTCTTCGGGTTCCTGCACAAGCGGACCACCGACCCGTTGCTGGACAATGCGCTGTCGCTGATCGTGCCGTTCGCGGTGGTCTTCGCCGCCGAGGAGATCCACGCCTCGGGGGTGGTGGCGGTGGTGGTCACCGGGCTGGGGATCGGCCACAAGATGCCGCTGCTGTTGTCGGCCGCCTCCCGGTTGCAGACCGGCGCGTTCTGGCGACTGGTCCAGTTCCTGTTGGAGGGGTTGGTCTTCCTGCTGGTCGGCCTGCAACTGCCCGAGGTGCTGCGGGATCTCGACGAGCCGACCGAGCGGCTGGTGGGGATCACCGCGGCGGTGCTGGCGGCGGTCTTTCTGACCCGGTTCGTCTGGGTCTTCCCGGCCACCTATCTGGCCCGGCTGGTGCCCCGGGTGCGGCAGCGTGACCCGGCCCCACCGGTGCAGTTCCCGATCGTCATCGGGTGGGCGGGGATGCGCGGGGTGGTGACCTTGGCCGCCGCGCTCGGTCTGCCGTTGACGCTGGCCGGAGAGCAGCCCTACCAGCGGGCGCTGTTCATCTGGTTGGCCTTCGCGGTGATCATGGCGACCCTGCTCGGACAGGGGGCGACCCTGCCCTGGCTGGCCCGCCGGCTGAAACTGCCCCCGGACGACCCGGTGCAGGACGCGCTCTCCGCCGCGACGGTGCAGCAGCAGGCGGGGCGGGCGGCCCGGGAGCGGCTGGACGAACTGGCCGAGGGCGCTCCCGCAGCCGTGGTGGAGCGGCTGCGCGGGCTGGTGCAGAGCCGCACCAATCTGGCCTGGGAACGGCTCGGCGGCACCGACCGGGAGACCCCGTCCCAGGCGTACGGTCGGTTGCGGCAGGAGATGATCGACGCCGAGCGGGAGGTCTTCCGGGCCGCCCGGGACGAGGGACGGATTCCCGAGGAGGTGCTGGTGCGGGCCTACCGTGACCTGGACCTGGAGGAATCGTTGTTGCGACGGGAGACCGACTGATGAGCTGTGCGCACCTGACCGGGGCGGGGACCGCCGAGCCGACCGTCACCGACGTCTGCCCGGAGTGCGTCGCCGTCGGCAACGACGACTGGGTTCACCTGCGGTCCTGCCTGGAGTGTGGGCAGGTGGGATGTTGCGACTCGTCGCCGTACCAGCACGCGACGAAGCACTTCGAGTCGAGCGGGCACCCGGTGATGCGCTCGATCGAGCCGGGGGAGTCCTGGCGCTGGTGCTACGTCGACGAGGAGATCGGCTGAGGCGGGGAGCGGCTGAGCGGGGCGGCTGACCGGACGGTCGCGGCGGTATGACGGATCCGCTATTCGACCCTGGACCGGCCGACGGTCTAACATCGGTGAACATCTATCGATGGGAGGTCGGATGCTCCGACGACGAGAGTTCTCGCGTACCGCCGGGACCCTGCTGGCCCTGGTGCTCGCGGCGACCGGCGCGGTCACCGCGGCCGGCACCGGCGCGTCCGCCGCCGCGCGGACCGTCTACTACGACGCGAGCCGGGCCGGGGAGTTCCGCACCAACTTCGACCAGGCCGCGACGATCTGGAACAGCTCGGTGACCAACGTCAGGCTGGTCGCGCGCACGCCGGGCAACATCACCATCTACGTCGACACCGGCTGGCCCCGGGCGCAGACCACCAGCCTGGGCAACGGCCGGGTCTGGATGGGCACCCAGGCCGTCGACCAGGGATACGACCGGACCCGGATCGCCACCCACGAGATCGGCCACATCCTCGGCCTGCCGGACAACCGGACCGGCCTGTGCACCGACCTGATGTCCGGCAGCAGCGCCCCGGTCTCGTGCCGCAACGCCCAGCCCAGCGCCGCCGAGGCGTCCCGGGTCAACGCCCTCTTCGCCGGCTCCCTCGCCGCCCCGCCCGTCGGAACCAGCTACGTCTGGACCGGCGGGACCGTCGTCGGGCCCGCCGCCGTTCCCGTCGCGGTCAGCGGCAGCCCCGCCGCCTGAGCGCCACCCGGATCGGGCGCCCGCCTCCCGTACTGAGGCGGGCGCTCGGCTCCGGTGCCTGAGGCGGGGCGCTCGGCTCGACATGCCGCCGCCGATCTGAATGCCCGCCCGAACCTCGGCCTTCGGCCCCGGCTCCCGCTCGCCCGGCTCGCCGACCGATCCACTCGCGGCGGCCGGCCTTTGCCTGCGCTGTAGCCATGGTCCGGCTCCCGCTCGCCCTGCCCCCGCC